>CANQGH010000006.1 GCA_947601845.1 uncultured Bacilli bacterium
TTAAAAAATGATATGAATAAAGCAGGTAAAGTATTAAATAAGGCAAAACAGGAAATTGAACAAGAACTAGAAAGGCCGATTGTGACTTCACAAAATTATATTGAATTAACAGAACAAGAAGAATTGTTAGATATTAAATAAAAAATTTGTGATATACTTGTTATAGAAATTAATCTTAATAAAGTTTTCCAAAAGTGTATAACTCATATACCATTATGATAATTACTCGAACTTTTCATTTGAGATAATAAACGCTAACAGAAATGTTAGTTTTTTTGCAAACTAAAAAGCTGAGCATTTAAAATTTGCTCGGCTTTAAAAAAAACATTTTTCCGAAATGGTAACATACTACGCTATTGACTAATCAATAACGGTATGCAAAATAGAATATTAATATAATCTAAAGAGTTATATTATAAATACTGCACTTATTTATTAATGATATTTTCTATATCACTTTATATACTCGATAATGTTATATCACGGTGAACTGTACCCCTTAGAGTAGACATCATAAATTTAATTCCTTTTTATCACACCATATATCAATAGTAATAATTATTTATGACAATACTTTTTTTAAAGATTTACTATTACTATTATTATTTTTAATCATTAGAAAGTCAAAACAATTGGTATACATATTGGCAACAATAGTTTCATAAGAAAAAGTTTCATCTATTTGACTATCCCCTATTAAATTAGGATTAACCACATAAAATTCATTATTAAATTTGTTCACACTGGTAATAGCTAAATAATGACCTCCATTAGAAAATGTTTTAGGATATCTATCATTCCATGGTCCTACACATATCATAGCCATATAATCTTTTTTTATCATTTCTAATACTAGTTCTTTTCTTATTTCTGGATGCTCATAACTTAATTTAATCAATTTATAACTGATATTACATACTTTATCTTCAATTAATTGTTGCAATAGATAAATATATCCGATGTCTCTAGTACCTCTTCTATTATTATACAAATCATTATAAAAGTCCAACCGATTGCCATATTCATCTAATAATAATCTTTTCGCAATATATTCTGGTGTTAAATCATAACCTAAACTAGATAAAATAGACGCCATTGTTGTTGGGCCACACCCATGTTTATCTATCCTAAATTCTCTAATACCTTCTACTTCGCCATATAAATATTGTTTATATCTTATTGTTTTTTTTCTTCCTAATTCATTATCATTAATTATATCATATTTTATCATTTCTTTATCCTCTTTAATATCAACGCATCAGAAAGGATATCTTTACTGCCTACCAAAACTCTATTCCAATACATATTTTTTTCAAAATTGCTGATAACTACTCTTTTCTTTGATATCGTACAATGAATAAAATAATTATCCCCCAAATAAAGTCCACAATGTCCTGGGTATTTGTTATCCACCTTAGGAATATTATCCTCAAAAGATTGTCTATGAAAGAAAATAACATCTCCCTTTCTGATAAGTTTTAAGTCTTTATTTATATTCTTCTCTTCAAATAATATTAATTTTCCATAATTACTAGTCATAATTTTAGTCGTTGTGGATAGGCCAAAACCATCTTCATATAAATTTATATTACAAATAGTATTATATACAAACCAAACTAATCCAGCACAATCAAAAGTATTGGGGCCATGTCCATTATGTTCGTATAATTTATTACGTTGTAAAAGAGCTAATTTTATAATTTTTTCTCTTAATTCATTTTCTTTTATATCTGCTTTAATCCCTCCTAATTATAATAAAAATTATAAAATTGAACAGTTGAATTTTAAATGATGATACATTAAAACGATACACTTTCTCATATTATCACCTACAAACAGATAGTATTATAACAAATTGGCATATAGCAGTCAATTAAAAAAGAGCCTTTTTAGACTCTATTTATCAATAAACATAACATAATATTCTTCATAAGTAAGATTGTTTTCGGTAATATAAGTTGCGGCTTCAACACCAACATATCTAAAATGCCATGCCTCATTTTTATAACCCGTAATTGATTCCCTATCCTGTCTGTATCTTAGAATAAATCCATATTTATAAGAGTTCTCTAGCATCCATGTATATTCAGGTGATGTTTTAAAAGTATTGTAATCTCTAGCAGCAACATCTAGAGCAAGACCTGTTTGATGCTCGGAATAACCGGGAACCGCTACATAATTATCAACATAATTTTGACCATACAAATTTAAATATGTATTATATGTTTGTTGTTGATCACTATAACTACGATAAGCAGAATTAGCTAAAATATGCATTCCATCATCAAGAGCTGCATCACACATCTCCTCAAAAGCTACTTGGGCTACTTTTGATAAATATTGATTACCACTACCCGTTTTCGTACAACTTGATTTAATTAAAGATAAGTTTTTGGGTTCAAAATCTTCTGATAACTGGTTATATTTATTAGCAAGCATATCTTCACTAAACTCTGTAATTATATTAACATCTTCATAGTATTCTTTATCAAGTCCTATATTAACCATAACCACAGCGTCCTTATAATCGCCATAATAATAATCAATATAGCGATATAAATTCTCACTCTTAAAATAATCATACTCCATGTATTTAGTAATATCTTTAATTAATTCATGATCATATAAAGACTTAATAACATCATCACTTAACTTTTTATCAATCATGTTAATGTCACTAGCCGTATACCCTACTTTTAATAAAATATTAATTCTATTAATAAAGTCATCTTTGTCTTGATAATCAATTGCAAAATAATTATCAATATTATCCTTAACAAACTCTTTACTATTAACCGCTACTTCTACTGTCTTACTGTAGTCATTTTTAAAAATATCATCTTTAATATCTTTAGTTACAATATTCCAAACCGAAGATATTGCATAATCTTTAGATACAATCCGAATAGTTAAATAACTTGGATACGCTAACAAAAGAACGATTAATATTAAAGCTATTATCCAAATATTTTTTAACTTAATTTTTTTCACTACAACCACCTCAATTATATTATAAGTATACCACTCTTAAGAGTTATTGGAAATACTTATTTTACAAAGATTAAATAAATCTTGGTAAAAATTCTTTGTAATAGAGGGGCTCGATATTTACTTTTGGGCTTATCACTTTCTACCGCTTCTATAATTTTTACAACAATCGAATCTAGTTTTCTCTTTTCAATAACATTAAATAATTTCGTTAAAGTAGCATATATTTTTTCTTTATTATGAAAAAATACTGATTCCTTATCTATATTAGTATCAATATCACTAATCATTATCTGATTAAATCCTGTTTTATATGCTCCAGGTTCGATTAGTATAACTTTTACTTTGGATTTTAGCATTTTAATTTCTCTTCTTAATGATGTTGCCATCGTACTAATAGCCGATTTACTAGAACAATAACTTCCTAAAAAAGGTATAGGAATAATTCCCGCCGTAGATGACATAATAATTATTTTACCATTCTTATTATTTTTAATCATTCTATTACCTACTCTTTTCACAATATCATAAGAAGAGAAATAATTAACATCAAAGTTTTCTTTTATTTTATCAATTGGTACATCTAATACTGAACCCCCTACCCCAATTCCAGCATGATTAATTAAAACATCGATGTCTAAATTATCTACCTGCTTTCTATCTTCTTCTAAGGTAACATCTAATTTAAACACTATTACTTTTAAATTTAGAGCATCAGTAATCTCTTTTAGTCTAATAGCTTCTTCACTAGTATGAGTAGTCATATATACAAAGTGACCTCTACTGGCCAAAGTAATGCCTGTTAGGAAAGCAATTCCTCCTCTTGCCCCTGTTATCAATATTTTCATTTTATCACCATTATTAATATGATAAAAAAAGAGACTTTTTAGTCTCTTCCGTCTTATAAAATTTATTTTATAGTAAGCAAAATGCAATTGAACTTTAAGCGGTTTTAAGTTTTTATATTATATAGCGGTATGTTATATTTAGTAATGGAAAGATACAAGAAATAAGGAGTGTAGTTACCGCCTATATTTTATTTGTTAATCATAGTTGATCTTTTATTTATCATTATCACCATCCTTTCATATTTTCAGTATATAAAAAGAATGTGAATAATACGCAAAGGAAAAGTGAAAATTTCATGAAAAAAGAAATTATAGATATTTCTTTAATTTCTTAATACTATTATTTTGAAAATTTAATAATTCATATGCTAAATCTATCACTTCTTTTACGGTTTTATCTTCAAACTTATGAATGTTTTTTTCTATTTCGATAACTCCCATCGTATTACCTCTTATTAACATATCAGCAATTTTACTATCACTATTATCGTGCATTACTTCCATTTTCATTTCCATAGAAGCACCCATTTTAGCCATAAAACCAACATCTTTTAAATCAACTTGATATTTATCAGTTAATTTTTTTAATTTATCTTGAAACGATAAATATTCTTTTTCTATATCACTAATAACATCAATAATTTTATTATCTTTTCCCTTTAAATCTTTTAATAACTTATTACAACTATCATATCCCATATTAACTGTTTTATAGATGTACTCTAATAACTCTTTATTTTCCATAAATTCCTCCACTAATATTATGGATTTAAAGTTACCTTTTTATACTATTTCTTAGTCATTAAAAAAGTTACTAATTCTTTAGGATCTCTAGCCTTATATATAACATCATGAATTAAATCGATAATAGGCATATTTACTTTTTTATTTCCAAGTAATTTATAAATAGATTTTAGAGTATATAAGCCTTCAATCGTAGTATTTGCAATATAATCATTGATTATATCTTCGCCAGCATTACTACCTATTAAATATCCCAAATGGAAATTTCTACTTTTATTACTAGTAGCAGTAAGCAATAAATCACCTACTCCCGCATAGGATAAAATTGTTTTCTTATTACCCCCTAAAGCATTTATAAGAGCCTTAATATCGTGTAGGGACTCCGTAATGAACATAGCTTGAGTAGACTCTGAATAGCCCATTCCATTAAGTATACCCGCTGCTATAGCAATAATATTTTTGATTGAGCCACATATCTCAACCCCTACGATATCATCAGTTGTTCTAAGTTTTAGGGAATCATTTTGTAGCGTTTCTTTTAATAATTTTTCTGTTTTAGCACTTTTAGTAGCAACACTTAAGCCAATGGGATGCATATTAGCAATGTCACTGGCAAAAGAAGGCCCTGATATAACCGCCAAGTTATCACAATCAACATTTCTTAATAATATATCATGAACAAAACTACAAGTATCCCTTTCAATTCCTTTAGAAGCAATTAAAATATGAACCTTATCATCAATTTTACCTTTTAACATTTTACCAATATCATCCACATAAGCAGCAGGTATGGCAATAACTATTAAATTAGCACCATTAATTGCTGAATCAAAATCGGTAGTAATATGAATATTTTCAGGAATTTTTACATTGGGTAAGACTTTATCATTACCTCTATGTTTATCAATTAATGACTTCTCTTCTTCAAACTTGGTCCATAATACAATATCGTTTACTTTTTTATTAAACATTAAAGATAAAGCTAATCCATAAGCTCCTGTACCTAAAATTGTAACTTTCATATCTTCACCCCTCTTAATTATTGACTACCTATTGGATCTAGATTAAAACTAGGATTAATTATTTTGTTAGGAATAACCTCATCACTTAACTTAATACTTTTAACAATATTCAATATTTCTTCATTTTGATTGATACTATTATTATGTTCGGAACTTACTTCCACTATAATAGTATTATTAGTAATATTTAAAATATAGAAAGTCTCGTTTTTATTTTGATAAGTTCCTTTCAATTCATAAATATTTGCATCTATTTCTTTTTTCTCATCTATTTTAATTCCTAATTCTTCCCATTTTAAAAGAAGTTCATTAACATTGTCAATAATATCTTGGTAATTATCACTAACTTGATATATTCCTATATTAAAATGGTCATCTTTTAAAACAAGTTTATCACCACTATAATTAATTAGCATTGTATCCTTCACTGTTAATTGATACTTTTGAAAATATATATCTTTATTTCCTAATTTACAAGAAGAATTAACTGGTTTTTCCGTATTTTTATTTTTATAATCATGATAAAGCAAGTAACCACTTCCTAAAATAAGTAAAATAACTAATATTATTAGAAAGATAGTAAGAGGACTTGTTCCCTTTTCTAGCCCTTTTTGATAAAAAATATCATCATCATCTTTTTTCCCTTTATCTTTTAATACCCCAATATCGATTGTATTATGTAAATTTTCTTTTACTTTAGCTCCACATTTATTACAATATAATTCACCTTTTTTAATGGTAGATCCACATCTTTCACACTTCATATTTATTACTCCTTCAATTGTCATACCGTTATTATACCATTTTCATAAATAAAAAGAAAGAGCCTCCTCTTTCCAATTATTAGTATTACATGGTCATAGGTGTATTTCCATCTTGTATATTAACATTAGGTGCTTTAAGTTGTTCCTGTAAAGCTGCTAGGGCACTTCTTAAATCAGTTGTATCGTTTAAATAATCTTGATTTCTTTCTTCTAACGTAGCACTTAATTGAGCATTATCATTTTTTAATTGATTATTCTCTTTTGATAAATTGGCAATTAGCTCTTGATCAGCTGAAGATGCTCTTTTTAACTGAGCATTTTCTTGTTGTAGGGCATCGCGCTCCGCCATTAACTTTGCAATCAAAGCATCTTTTTCATCCATTGTCGCCTCTATGCTTGGGGCTTTTGGAGAAAGGCTAGAAGACTCTACTGGAGGAACATAGTCTACTTCCCTATCTTCTTCTTGATCTACATCTATAACATCAATATCATCTTTTGTATCTTGGTCTATATTTATAATATCAGTATCATCTTTTATAATTTCGGTATCAATTGGTGCACTAGGCTTATCATGATAACCAAGGGCTTCTAACACACTAGGAGACAAATGCATCTTTTCTATGGCTTGTCTTTTTATATCCTCATTAGCAAAAGTAGTACTATTAAACCACGCTACAATCTCTTTGGTATCCATAAAAGCAAGTTGATTAGGACTAATAGTTGGTATATCATTACTATCGCTAATTTTTGGTAATTCCTCATACACCTGTTCTAATTGTTTAGTAACCATAGACAATTGGCCAATGGCTTCAATGCCATCGCTTTGAACCCTTTTTAGGCTTTCTACCAAGTATTGATTTACGAAAGTTTTAATATTATCATCATAGCGATTAAAAATCGTATCGGCAAGAGAACGACCATATTTATTAGCAAGGTAATTATAAATATCCATTGTCGCTTTTTCGGGATATTTTTGAAAATGTGAATCAATGTATCTATTATCTTTTAAACCTTCAACCATAACATGAGCTTGCTTCGTTCTAGTATGGGCTTTATCAAGTATTTCCTCATCAATGTTATCACCATTACCAAAATCTCTACTATCTAAATTCCTAGAATGATAATCACTCATATACTCATCAACACTTCTATCGTATTGTCTCATCAATATAGAACGTATTTCATTAGGTGATATACCTCCTATATTACCATATAAAGACATCGCATGAGACAATATTTTAGCAACCTCATAACTAGCTTCATTGCCAATAATATTATCACCATTTTTTCTAAAAGAATTATCCAAAGTTTTCTCTACTTCTCGTTGAATATTTAAATAATCATTTGCCGCTTTACCTACTATTTGTTCTTTATCATTTGTCATAATATCACCAATTTAATTATACAAATCCATAAATTAAAATACAATTACCATCTCTAAATTTTCCTTTTCTTTGACATCTATTTACATTATTCATCAAGAAACCCTCCTAAAGCATCAAACATAAATTTAAAAGTCTTCTTAAAAATATCACTAATTTTATTCGATATTTTAATTCCCGTTTTGGAAAAACTATTACTATAATCTTTATTTTCCTTGACTAAATAGTCTTCTACATCAATTTCTTTACCATCTTTAATATCTTGTTCAAACTGCTTAATAGCTTCTTCCGTAAGATTAGACTGCTTATTTAATTCATATTCATAATAACCATTACTAGATGCCAAAACCATTACTAAAAATATTACCACTATTACTACCAATAATAATTTCCAAATATTATTCATGATCCTCTCCTATATATGTACTCAACATATATGCTATAGCATCAATAGTATTAGATACTTCAACTATATTATTATCAACCCCTCCTACCTCAATCAAAACACACCTACTAGAAAAATCTTGATTGTATACTCCATTTACTCCAGGGCCACTTTTCTTATATATACCTTTACTAATGCCATTATATTTGCCACTAATAATCGTATTAAGTCTAGAAATAACTTCTTCACTTTCCTTATATTTACTATTCTCCATTCCTAATAAAAATAACACTTTAGCATAACTCTTATTATTAATATTAATAGTTGTCTTATCATAAGAAACCGAATCTCTATGTAAATCAATAAAATATATTAATGATGGATAATCCTCTTTAGCTTGTTCCATTAACATTCTAGTTATTTTATAACTACTGGCATAATTCCAATTATTAATTCTAAGAAGCTCTTCAATATTACTCTCTTCTACAATCGAAGTAATACCATAATGTTCTAGTTTTTCTTGTAAAATATAGCTAGCTAATAAAACACTAGGAGCTATATCATAATTAGATCCTTTTAAAGAAGCATACTCTTCACTTTGATGAGTATTATAAATATAGACAATAGGGTTCTGTTCGGTCTCATTACTATCTTTGTCACTAGGATTAACATTAGGTGTATCATCATCATTATTGTCATTCATCACTGTATCAGTATTAACTTGATTAGAATTAAGACCTTTATAATTATTTTTTAAAAGTTTAAGAGGATCAAACAAATCAAGCATGGATATATAATTAACTACCTCACTACTAAAACCATCTATTTTAATATTATTCGATTTGGATACCAATGTTTTTAAAAATAAGTCATCTACTTTTAAATTAACCTCATCTAAAAATTTAACCGTATATAAAAATGACATAATAAAAATAGTTAAAAGAATAATTGTTTTGATACTCAAGAAGATCTTTTTGTTTTTATTATTTTTATTCTTTTTATCCATTTTATCACCCTCATATTAAGTATATATTTTTTTAGTAATAATCTTGTCGAAAAAAGCCATAAAAAAAAGGAATTTTAACATTCCTTCTTATCATAGTTATTATCTAATAATTGACTATAAATGTCATTAGCTATTTTTATAGATTTTTCATTGTTATAATTATCTTTTCTCTTAATTAGTTTAGAATATAAATCTATTAATACAAAATCCACTTTTTCTTCATCAGGTACACCTTCTATTTTTCTTACTAGAACATTTTCCATCATCAAGCCCTCTTTCTAGCCTTTATATCTTATATTTTATGTCTATCATGTAATAAGTGTCAATAAAATTACTAATTATTATTGTCAAGTGGTGTCTAAATTATTGGTTCATTTTAGGATGTAAGGCTCTATTAATACTAGTAGATAGTACTAGGGCTAATTTATCTACCATAAAGTCTACTTCTTTAGGTGTAACCATTAAATTATAACCTATAGGGGTTAATACCTCAAATATTAATTCTTTTACTTCTTCCTCACTAAGATTACCTAAGTATCCTAGAACTTTTTCTTTATCTTCAGCCGATAAATCGTTGTATCTTTCTTTTAAATAATTGATACTAGTAACAGGTTTTAATTTATGAGAATGTTTATTAATATTAGCTTTATTATAACTAAATTTTTTTAATATATATTTGATGGTATCACTAACAATAGTAACCGCATCAACTACCGTTGGTATACCTATAGCTATTACTGGTATTCCTACTGTTTCTTTGGATATTTCGATTCTACTATTACCAACCCCACTACCAGGATTAATACCCGTATCAGTCATTTGAATCGTTTTATTTACTCTATCAATAGAAGAAGACGCTAAAGCATCAACAGCTATAACAAAGTCAGGTTTGATTTGATTGATTAGACCCAAAATAACATCTTTAGCTTCAATACCAGTATTACCCATAACTCCTGGAATAAAACCTGATACGTTACGATATCCTTCTTCTATTTCAATATTATTAATAATGCATAAATGCCTAGTAATAACTAAATCATTTAACACTTTAGGGCCTAAAGAATCAGGAGTAGATTTATAATTACCAAGACCGATAACTAAAGCTTTCTTATCTTTATCAATACCCAAATGATCCATTAATTTTAACAATTCACTAGTAACAATATCTTCTAACCTTCGCCTATTAGAAGTATCGGTAACATCATCAAAACTAATCGTAATATATTTACCTTTCTTTTTGCCTAATTCCATCACATCATTGGTAACCGTTATATCACTAATCGTAATATCATCAATTTTTCTCTCATCACTTTTTATACCTTGAATATCACTAGAACCAATACTTTCTACAATAAGATCGGTCCTAACTCGATAATTCTTTAAATCAATCTCACTCATAATATTCACCAGTTATAGTATTAACCAAATAAATAATTATATAATAAAAAGAATTGTATCAATAGATTACAATCCTTAAAAAAATAATTTATTTTATAGATGTTTAATTTAATTATATATCCAAATTATAGATGCTGTAACAAACTCTAAGCAAAAAGAAACTTTAAAAGTTTCTAAATCTTAATATTATTTAGTTCCACCAGGGCAATATGTTGAATTACCTTTTGTGGTTTTCCCATTTGTACTGCATGGATATAATCGATACGGTGATTGATAAAATGTCTGATTGCCAGCGGCATCTTCAGCTGCTAGATATAGAATATAAAATGCATCCCATTTAGGAACCAATGTACCTGCAGGAGTACTATTATATGAATATGTAGAATTAACGGTTCCCCCAGAAAAAGATCTTCCACGTTTTTCTAAAAGTGGTCCAGCACTACTATATGATGATTCAGAATCATGAACTTGTGCTCGTTTAACTACTCCAGAATCGGCATCAGTAATAGTAGCTATAAAATGAAGTCCGCCATTATAACCATCGCTTACTGACTCCCATGTAGAAACGTTTATTACAGGTGGTGTATTATCAAAACGATATGGTCCGTAACGATGATATACTGTACCACTAATAGTAACATTAGTAGCACCGGATGCAGTTGAAGAATTACCATATGTATCTTTAACTTGTTTTACATATAGATAATAGTCCCCTGTTAAACCTGTTCCAGCAGTGAAAGAAGAACCTCTTGAATAACCTGTCCAACTACAACTACTAACTGATGAAGTGGATGTTGTTAAACAATATTGATAACTATTACCACTAGCTAAAGCACTTGAATCATTAACATAAATAGTAAGTGGATGAGTTTTTGCCCAGTTGGTGTTGGAAGTACTACTAATTGATACAACTGGACCTGTCGTGTCAGATGGTGCTTTGACATTACTTTTTTCAGTAATAATAACCGGTTTTACAAGACCATTTCTAACACCACTCAGACATGAAGGATTCGGCTGTGTACTAGTAGAGGTAGCAATTAAATATACACATCCTCCGCTAGAAGTGCTATGTTCCATGGTCAAAAAAGATCCAGAAACATCCCAGAATTCATTCCTCCACGTTCCACTTGTACTTCCAAATTTAGATGCTAAGTTATAAAATTCGGTCAGTGTAATTAGCCTTGCCTTCGTATATGTAGATGAACCACCTGCTGCATTTATTGAGGACTTAATTTTTGGTAAAACACTGTTGTCTATAAAATAACCTATATTGGTATTTGAAGAAGTATCATAATAAGTGCTGCCAGTTGTATCAAATGCATGATTATATGTACTACCTGCGTGTACTGCACCAGTAGAATCTACAGTATGAGCCGATATTAATGTTACCAAGCTCTCCTTAGAGTCACTTGTTTTGGTTACATACCAAGTACTGCCATCAACTAAGGTAACCTTGTCCCCCAAAGTATAAGATGTATATGTTGGTGGTGTAGTCGGGTTATTAGAAGTACCTGGTTCATTTTCAACATAAACGAACGTTAACATAATACTCTTCTTAGTATTTTCTAATGTTTCTACTCCATCAGCATAACCAATACTTAATGTCACCGTATTAGTATTTCCCGGATCTAGTGATGTACCTTCACTCACGCCACTATAGCTATAAGTTATTAAGTTATTATCATCTTGTACTACATCTACACTACTCAATTTAGCTTTCAAGTTACCTTGATTTTCCAATACAATGGTACATGTAATCATTGATTCAGAATCACCAATTGTTCCATTTATTACAGCTGTATTAGATACAAAGCTAGTTGAATCTACTGTAGCTGTTCCGCTCTTACTACATGATAAACTCTTTATCTTTACTATCCAACTTCTATCAATAGTAGCTATTCCATCTAAATCCATATGTTGAGCTAAAGCTGCATATCCTAAACCCATAACAAATACTAGTATAACTAATGAGGTTGTTAATATTGTTTTTTTATTAATGTTAATTTTACCTTTTAACAACTTAATCACTCCTATCCTTTAGCTTTATCTATCATATATATATTATTATAACTATCTGTTTGAATTTTGACAAGATAAACTATACTCTTATTTTGTCAAGTTTTGACTATTTTTATGACATTATTTTTCTTCAATGCGAATTAACTTTGCATGAAGAACTACTCTATATGTACTATCATAGCAAGATGATAAAGTTAATATCTTATCATTAGGAGACATATTAACTTTAAAATCATGAACACTTCTTGATGTAACTGTATTAATAAAAGTATCAAATTCTTCATCAGTAGAAAACTTAGTCTTAATATAGTAAGATTCGGGAACTATCTTATAAGTACTAAATACTTGCCATAGGGCATTAGCTGTAGGCGTTGAAGTTTTTATAACATAGTTATTAGAATTATTATACCAAGATGGACTAACAACATTTCTTAGACTTCCAAACATTGTATCATCAAGTCTTCCATGAGCATACAAAATAGTATTTTTACCATACTCATCTTTATTATTTCGATAATCTAAAAATACCCATCCTGCACTATTATAACTTTTGTTAAAAGAATGTTTTAAGTAATAACTATTATCTGTAGTTTGTACATAAGGATAATTAATATTAGTACCTGGCACTTGAATCCATCCTACAGTATCATTATTAATAGTTTTTAATTCATCAAAATTAGCATTTAGCATAGACATAGACATATAATACCAATAATCATTAGGTCTAGACTCTGGAATACTTGGTTTATTATCTGGTACTTTTTCTTCTTCAACATCGGTTATAGCTCCCATTGCCACTACTTCATTAATATCTGCTAATTCATAAATATTGACTAATTGGTGTTTATTACTTCTATTTTCTAGTTCCCAACGTAAAAACCTAATGGATAACGCTAAAAAAGTGACAATAGATATAATAAAGATAACTGTCCATATAATTTTTTCTATTTTGCTAACTTTTTTCTTATTTTTTTTAATATTTGTGTTTTCAATAGTGCTTTTTAGTTTTTTTATCTCTTGAGTGTCAAAGGGTTTTATTTTATTATTATCAGTATTTTTATCAACTAACTCTTTCAAAGTTAATTTATCATCATTTTTTTCTATTTCTTTATTATTTTTAATTTTAGGGATAACTGATGTAGATGATAATGGCGTTACCTTTTCTTTTTTGGTATTTTCAGCTTTATCTACTTTGGGTATCACATATTTTCGCCCAGGATTAATAATCCTTTTTATTTGCTTAGTTAACTCTAACAACTCGGTTGTATAGTCTTTAGTCAATTCTATCTTATCTAATTTTTCGGTTAATTCCAATAACTCAATATCAGAAAAATTGTCTTTATTATCACTAATAATCTTATTCATTTCTTGAGTAAGGAACAAATATTCATCTTCATCTAAAGACTCATTCTTTTGGATGCTTTTTACACGTCTACCATAACTATCCAATTGCTTTTTGGAATTAATTATTTCTTCATCATCATCAAACAAGTATTCATCTTTATCGTTATCCATATTATCAACCCTTACTCTTTTACTCTAATATGATTTTATCAATTATTTTAAAATATGTAAACAATGTTTACGAAAAAGTTCAAGTTTTTATTGTATTTTATATCTTTTTTTGTTAGAATAGTTTTAGTTAAAAAGCGAGGTGATAAAAATGCCAAATATCAAAAGTGCTAAAAAGAGAGTAAAATCTAGCGCCAAAAAGTGTGAAGCTAATACAGTTATAACTTCAAGTGTAAAAAATTCTATTAAAAGAGTAGAAAAAGAAGTTAAAGCTGGTAATAAAGAAGCTGCTAGTGAAAAATTAAATATCGCTATTAAAAGAATTGATAAGGCTGCTAAAAGTGGCTTAATTCATAAAAACACAGCTGCAAGACAAAAATCAAGATTAACTAAAATGAAAAATAATATGGAGTAATTCATCAATTACTCTTTTTTTTATGTTAAAAATTTAGTACAATGTTGCTAAGGTGAAAATATGAAGAAGTTTTTTGTTTTTATTATTTTATGTGCCCTATTAGTATTAACATATTTATATAGAGAAGATATCATTATTTTTTTAGTTGATAAATTGTCCATTACTGATAAAGAGGTTAAACTTGATTTTAAAAATAAATATTATTTAGATTATAAAGTAAACTATGTTAAAGTTACCGATAATTTTCAAGTTGAAAATAAAAATGATCTTTTAAATGTTTATTATACGATAATTAATTCTGGAATTGATGAATTTTCTTTTTACTGCCCCGATACCTATTCTAGTTGTATTGATGATGTTTTATATCTTAGTAGTGATGAGGCTACTTTATCTAATATAAATAGTTTTGTCCATCCATATAATAGTTTCAATGCTATAAAAACAGAATATAATTCTTTTAATAAAGTAACTCTAAGTATTGATAGGATTTACGATGATGATAAAATAAAAGCCATTAATGATGTAGTTAAAAGAATTATTGATGAAGAAGTAAAAGATGAAGATGATCCTAAAGAAATTATCAAAATTATTCATAATTATATTATTAATAATACTAAATATGATATTGAACGTGCTGATAATAATATTATTAAATATGAATCTAGTAATGCATATGGAGTTCTAATTGAACATTATGGACTATGTGGTGGATATACTGATGCCATGGCGATATTTTTGAATTATTATAATATTCCGAATTTTAAAGTAGTAAGTAGTAATCATATATGGAATGCTGTATATATAGATAATAATTGGTATCACTTAGATCTTACTTGGGATGATCCAGTTATAGTTGATGGTAGTGATACTTTAGAATATACGTTTTTCTTAATATCAACCGCGGAATTAGAAAATCTTGAGACTAATCAACATATTTTTGACCATCAAGTTTTTAGTGAATTAAATTAAAAATGAAAAGAAGGCTTTATCAATAAGGCCTTTTAATTTGTTCCTTTAAGGAAAATAGTTTCACTTTGTCGTATAATATATTTGCAAGGGGGGGAATTATTTTGAACACAATAAAAATCGTGAAAAATAAAAACAGCACCACTTTTGAAGATATTAAACATATTGATGAAAATGGTTATGAATATTGGTATGCTAGAGAATTAATGCAGGCGCTTGAATATACAAAGTGGAGAAATTTTAATAATGTAATTGCAAAAGCTAAACTTGCGTGTGAGTTAAGTAAAAATAATATTGATAATCATTTTGCCAATGTCGGCAAAACGATCAAAATGCCTAAAGGAGCTACCAAAATAATTGATGATTATGAATTATCAAGATATGCTTGTTACTTAATAGCTCAAAATGGTGATTCTAGAAAAGAAACTATAGCACTTGCCCAAACATACTTTGCTATTCAAACTAGAAAGCAAGAATAGAAGGAAATGGAATATGATAACCTGCCTGAAATAGAAAAAAGGTTTTATCAAAGAAATATAACTAAACAAGGAAATTATTTATTAAAGCAGCGATTAAGCTACAAGTTACTGACGAAATTCTCTTTCTATAAAAATTATATATGAATTATACTTAAAAGACAAAAGGAGTATGGAAAAAATATTATATTTATAGTATAATTCATATGTATAAAAACTTTGATATGTAAATGATTGGAGGACTTTAATGAGTAATGAATTAATAAAGAATGAGAATGAAATAAATCACATATTTGACGGCATAAAAGAATTAGTTATAACTAGTAGAAATAAAGTATATCAAACTGTTAATACTGAAATGCTTAATTTATATTGGAATATAGGTAAAGCAATTATGGAAATACAACAAGGTGATGAAAGAGCAAGTTATGGTGATGCGGTGCTTGAAAAGTTATCACAAAGATTAACAATTGAATTTGGTAAAGGTTTTTCCAAAAGAAATTTAGAAAGAATGAGAAAATTTTATGTATGTTTTCCAATTGCGACAACAGTGTCGTCGCAATTGAGTTGGTCTCATTATTTAGAACTTATAAAAATAGATGAAGAACCCAAAAGAAGTTTTTATATGAAAGAAACAATTAATTCTAAATGGAGTGTTAGAGAACTTCAAAGACAAAGAGATTCACTATTATATGAAAGATTAACTTTATCTGCTGATAAGGAAAAAATATTAGAATTATCGGCAAAAGGTCAAATACTAAAAACAAGTAAAGATTTGGTAAAAGATCCTTTTGTTTTAGAGTTTTTGGATATAAAAGAAAATACGAATTATCTAGAATCTGATTTAGAAAAAAATATCATAGAGCATTTAAAAGAATTTTTGTTAGAATTAGGTAAAGGCTTTAGTTATGTTGGAAATCAAGTTAGATTAACTTTAGAAGAAGATCATTTTTATCCAGATTTAGTTTTTTATAATAGACTTTTAAGATGTTTTGTTATCATTGATTTAAAAATTGGAAAAGTATCACATCAAGATATAGGTCAAATGCAAATGTATGTTAATTATTATGATAGAGAAATCAAACAAGATGATGAAAATCCTACAGTAGGAATATTACTATCAACAAATAAAAATGAAACAGTTGTAAAATATACTCTTCCAAAAGATAATAAAACAATATTCTCTTCTGAATATAAATTACATATGCCAACCGAACAAGAACTAATTACTGCTGTAGAAGAAGAAAAGAAAAATTTTGAATTAAATGAAGAAAATTAGTGAATTGTAATTACGATAAAAAGAAAATGGAGGTAATATTTATGAACGCTAATTTATGGACACAATTATTAATAGCAATAATTCCTGCAATTATTACTGGTATTGGGAGTTTAACCATTGCTCTTAAAAAATGCAAAAATGAAATAAATACACTTGAAACCAGTAATAAATGTGAAATTGAAAAATTGATGAAACAACATGAAATTGATATAGAAAACTTAAAGGAAAAGTATAAATTAGAAGCGGAAGCTAAACAGCAAGAACATGATTTAAAAATAAAAGAAATGAAGACTGAATGTGAAAATGAAATTTTAAAAAGGGAAAAAGAATTTGAAAATCAAGCTAAATATGGTGTGATGGGAGATCTTTTTAAAGGAATATTTTCATCTCCTGAAGTAAAAAAAGAACTAGATAAAAAACTAAGGGAAGAATTTAATAAAAAACCACTAATTTAACTAGTGGTTTTTGGTTGAGCCCTATAAGGGCATAAGAATGGCGGCTCCCACATGGGAGCTTTTGATTCGCCAATTGCCTTTGTCACTCTAACAACCCTTAAAAATGTTTTCTGTCCATATTTGTATTTTAAATTGGCATGATTTTCAAATATCATCAACGCACTTTTTCCTTTCAAATATCCCATAAATTGTGATACACTTAATTTGGGTGGAATTTTTACCAACATATGTATATGATCTATACATGCATGGGCTTCTACTATCTCTACCTCTTTGTATTCACATAATCGTCTCAGAATTATGCCAATATCCCTTCTTAACTTCCCATATATTGCCTTCCTTCTATATTTTGGAATAAATACTATGTGATATAAACAATTATATGTTGTATGGGATAATTGGCTCTCGTCAACATCTTTACTCTTCGTTCTTGAATTGAACATATAAATCTCCTCCTGTTTTTTTATATTTGATTGGCGAATCATTTATATTATAACAGAAGGAGATTTATATGCTTTCTGATGGGCGGAGCTCTTTATATTCACACCAGCTTAGCTGGTGGTTTTATATGTGACCTAACACGGTCACATAATAAAAACTTACAAACTTTATCAGTTCGTAAGTTGATTTCAACTGGAGGAAGTTAAAAATATGGCTGAGTTTCATAATGCCGGTTATAGAGGGTTATATAATGGTGAAACGGTGGATGATATTTTTAAAAGGAAAAATCTTCGATATCGCGAAGATATTTTAGATAATATGTGTAGTGATGAACTAATTGCTAAGTTTTTATTATCTACTCTTTCCTTCTTTTTCAAAACTTTCATTTAATTCATTAACCTTATTTATAACATATTGCATACGTAAATATAATTCATCTTCCAAAATAGCAATTTTTTTAAGTAATAGTTGATATTTTTCTTCGTTAACGTATGCCTTATATTTATTACATAGTTCTAATCTAAACTTTTCAGCTTCATCTAATGCTAGTTTTAATCCTTCCCCAGTATCATCATCATTCTCATAGACTACTGATAATAAATTGATTAAATAATCAAACTTTCTTTTTATTTTTTTATCAACCATTTTCTCAATTAAACTAGGATTAATTAAAATCATTTTGTTGACATTGATGGCATCTTGAAACTTTAATTTAGGGTTGGGTTTTATACTGTAACCAGAAATTTTGTCATATTCAAAATATTTAATTTCTTTTGAATCTTTATTTTTTACTACTAAAAATCTTTGTTCAGTACCCATATCATTCACCTCAATTTCTATCTAATAAATCAGGACGTCTTTCATTAGTCCTTTTTAATGCTTCATTCTTTCTATACTCTTCTATTTCCTTATGATTACCGTTTAAAAGAACACTAGGCACTTCCATACCTCTATATACTCTTGGTTTAGTATATGTTGGATAATCTAATAAGTTATTGTTAAAGGAATCATTTAGGTGTGAATCTTTGTCAATGACTCCATCAATTAGTCTAATAACTGAATCACTTATAATCATGCTAGGTAATTCCCCGCCAGTAAGAACATAATCGCCAATACTTAATTCTAAATCGGCAATACTTCTAATACGTTCATCGAAGCCCTCATAATGACCGCAAATAATAATTAAGTGTTTTTCTTGGGCTAGTGAATACGCCATACTTTGATTATATTTTTTCCCGTCAGGAGTAAGCAAAATAACTTTTGATTCTTTTGTTTTAATGGCATCAACCGCATCCATAATAGGTTGAGGGGCCAAAACCATGCCACTCCCACCACCATAAGGTGTATCATCAACTTTATTATGTGGAAGAGTTGAATAGTCCCTAAAATTAATAATATTAACTTGGACTAAGCCTTTATCAATTGCTCTTTTAATAATTGATTCATTTAAAAAACCATCAAACATATTAGGGAATAATGTTAAAATATCTATTCGCATTCTATTACTCCTTCTAATGAATATAATACCACTTTTCGATTATATAAATCTATATTTTTAATCAAATTTTTTACATAAGGAACCATATACGCTTTATTCTTTTTTCTAAACTTAATAACTTTGTTAGTAGGACTTGCTTTAAAGATATTAACAATCTTACCTAATACTTCATCGCCAACCACCACATCCATACCAAACAAATCGGAGTCAATAAACTCTCCTTCTTCTAACTTTAAGTCGCATCGTTCCATATAAACATCAGCTTTTACTAAGACATAGATATCATTAAGACTATGTCTACCATCGAAGGCGAGCAAATCATATTGTTTATGACGCCTATAACTAGATACTACCTCACATATCTTACTAGTGCCAATATACAACTTATTTCCTACTTTAAAAGCTTTATCCTTAAAGGGAAAATCACTAATAATTTTGGCTTCTCCTTTAATACCATGTGTACCTACAACTCTACCTAACCATACATAACGATCAATCATTTTAATCACCTATTTAATTCATATAAAATAATGGAAGTAGCCACGCCAACATTTAGACTCTCTACTCTACTATCCATATCAATATAAATATATTTATCACATAAATCTAATACTTCACTACTAACCCCATTACCTTCATTACCTACTACTAGGCCATATGATGTTTTATCTTTTTGAGAAAAACTTCTAACATCTTCTCCATATTCAACTTTAGTACCATATATAGGAATCTCTTTACTTTTCAAAGATAAAATAATATCTTTTAAGTCAGCACTTATAATATTAATATAAAATATCATTCCTTGAGTAGCTCGCATTACTTTAGAATTAAAAAGATCAACCGTATTATTACCAAGGACAATAGTAGATACCCCAAAAGCAACACTACTACGAATAATCGTTCCTAAATTACCAGGATCTTGAATACCATCTAACATAAGAATTTTACTACCTACTATTTCTTTACTATTATTCATTTTACATAATCCTAAAACATGAACCGGTGTATCTAAATCAGATATTTTATTAATTATCTCACTAGTAACATAAATAGTAGGTACTGAAATAGGTAATACTTCATCTTTTTCGATAATTAACTCTAATAAATTGCCACTTTTATATGCTTCTAGTACTAAATGAAGCCCCTCTACTATAAAAGTATTAGTTTTTTTACGATATTTTTTATCTTTTAATTTAATATAGTTTTTAATACGTTCATTTTCTAAACTTGTAATAAGCATATCTTCACCAACTCTTAATTCTTTTATTTACAATTAGATTGTATCATATCTTTAATATTCTTTCATTAGTTTTCTAATTTTTTTGCAATCCTTACAATTTTCTTCAACTAAATTCCAAAAGTCCCTCGAATGATTAGGATGAATAAAATGGGTTAATTCATGCATAATAACATAATCTAGAAAAATAGGATCTTTTTTGATTAATTCCAAGTTTAACGTAACTCTTTTTAGCTTAGTATTACAAACACCCCAACGACTTGTCATCTTTCTAATAGTTAATGATGGATAAGGAATCTTTCTAGTATATATTTGGTAATTATAATTTAATCTTTCTAAAAATAATTTACTAGCTTGCTTCTTATACCAGGCATCTATATCAATGCCTCTAGGTAAGAATACTCTACCATTACCTAAAATGACTTCTTGGCCATTCGTATATACAATGTCATACTTCCTACCCAAATAATAAAAATTATTTTTATCATCACTACGACGTGCTTGTTTATTAATCATTTTTATAATAGAAGTGCTATTATCACTAATAAATTTAGTCAATTCTTTATTAGTAGTAAATAATCCCGTTGTAATATATATAGTTAAATCTTCTTTTACTCGCAAATAAGTATTTTTATTTCCTCTTTTGCGGACTATTTCTACTTTATATGTTTTATCATTAATTTTTACTTCCATATAAACCTCTTATCTAATTAGATTATATCATAGATCTCTTGTTATTTATGTATAAATTAATAAGTAATAAGTCATAATAAAACTAGGAGATGATGTTATGGATATCGATATTAGAAAACATATTATTAATAATTTTAAAGAGGATGATATTAGTGTTTTAAGAAACGCTATTGAAGAGTCAATAAAGGAAAGTGATGAAATCGCTCTACCAGGTATGGGAGTATTTTTAGAGATTATTTGGGAAGAAGCTAGCGATGAATTAAAAGAGGAGTTATTAAATATCATTTATAAACGTATAAAAGAATAGAACAAAATCAATTTGATTTTGTTCTATTTTTCATTTAAAAGTAACTTTTTATATTCATCTAATAATACATAGATGTTAGTACAACTCATAAATAGTAAGACACTATTCTGATGTTTTAATAATTTGGCTACACTATCAACACTAATTTTTTCACTATTAGGTATTTTTTCAATTAAGGCATCACTTGATACATTAGGATAGTCTTCTTGTTTTTCTCTATCACAGTGTATATCCATGATATAAGTTTTATCAGCTTTACTTAAGACATCAATAAAGTCATCCATTAAGGCTTCTGTCCTAGAATAAGTATTTGGTAAGAAAATAGCTACAATTTCTTTATCAGGATATTTTTGCCTAGCCGCTTCAATTGTTACCTTTATTTCTGTTGGATGATGAGCATAATCATCAATTGTAACAATATTTCCAAAGACTTCTTCTTTAAATCTTCTTTTAGCACCTTTAAATGTTTTCATATATTTATAAATATCATCACTAGAAATTCCATAATGGTTACAAACAATAATACTTGCTAAAGCATTTAAAATCATATGACGTCCATATAAAGGAAGATTAAAATGATGATAGAACTCTCCATTCATATATACATCAAAACTACTACCCTCGTTATTTAAAGAAATATTTTTAGCTACAACATCATTTTTTTCATCAAAACCATAATAAATAGTCTTTTTATCAAATTTAATCTTTCTAATATTTTGATCATCACCACAAGCAATAACGAAGTTAGACTTATTACCAAATATTTCAAAAGTAGCAATAATATCATCTAGTCCATTATAACACTCAACATGATCTAATTCTATATTAGTAATAACAGCAATATTAGGGTCATATGCTAAAAAATGTTTATTATATTCATCAGACTCTATTACAAAAATATGATTATCCTTATTAGCGTATCCACTACCATCACCTACAAAATAATTACAACCGATAGTAGAATTAATAATATGACTAATCAGTAAACTAGTAGTGGTTTTACCATGAGTACCACATACCCCAACGGTATCAAACATTCTAGTAATATCCCCTACTACCTCATTATAATTTTTAATAGTAAGTCCTTGTTCTCTTACTCTTTTAATCTCTTTATGATCCGCACTAAAGGCTTTGGAATAAGTAACAATCGTATCCTTATCAATATCATGACTATCATAATAAATAGGAATACCTCTTTGTTCTAAGCCTTCCATCGTAAACTTATATTCCCTAGCATCATCATAACCACTAACAGTATGACCTAAATCATGTAAAAGATTAGCTAAAGTGGACATTCCTGATCCTTTAATTCCTATACAATAATACTTCATAACAACCTCCACAACTATTGGTTCTACTATCATTATACTAGTATTTTCTTGAAAATAAAACTATTTTACACATTTAAACCCCCTTTTATAAAAGAATTAAGCGTTTTATTGACACAAATAAGGTAAGGACTTAAAATAAAATTATGAAAATACTAGGAGGATATATGAAAAAATATATTAAATATATAAAATTTGCTATTGCGTTACTATTATTCTTTTTTGGATCATACCTAAGATATATTCCTATCTTTTTATTAAAGATTGATGTAAATAAAGCTAGTGTAATTACTCTTAATTACCTAAGTATATTCAGTAATGCCCTTATTTTTATTATCTTAGTCCTTATGTATATTAAAGATATTATATCAGGGATTAAATCTTTAATACATGATAGGTTCAAACAACTTGATAAGGGATTTAATTATTGGTTTATCGGTGTTGTTATTATGATTATAAGTAACATGATAATTAGTTACTTTAATAATGGTGGCACTTCTAATAATGAAGAGTCCATCAGAATCTTTTTAGAAAAATCTCCAGTTGTGGCAGTTATTGGTATAGCTATTTTGGGACCAGTCATAGAAGAATTAGTTTTTAGGAAAAGTTTTAAAGATGTTTTTAAAAATAAATGGGTATATCTTTTTTCATCAGGTATTATTTTTGGAGCTTTACATGTTATTATGAGCCCTATTAATTCGTTTGTTGATTACTTATACTTAATTCCTTATTGTAGTATGGGAATAGCTTTTGCATATATGTATTATGATACAGATAATATTATGACATCTATTACTATGCATATCTTTCATAATTCATTAAATGTAATATCTACCCTTCTTTTAGGAGGATTTCTATTATGGTAAGCAGAATTAAAAAGAATAAAGAGAAAAGAAAAGAAATTGAGGATGAAAAAAAAGAAGCACGAAGACGTAAGATTTTGAATGTTATAATGAAAATATTTATTATTTTAATGGTTTTGTTGGTAATCATGTTTATTTCCCTACGATATATAGGTAACTATGGAATAATAGTTAAAGAGAATGTCGTGGTTAACAAAAAGGTCCCCGATAATTTTCAAGGATTAAAAATAGTCCAGTTTACTGATTTACACTATGGTATCTCAGTTAATGAAAAAAAACTTAATCAATTAGTTAAGGAAATCAATAGAATTAATCCAGATTTAATTGTCTTTACCGGTGACTTAATTGATAGTAATTATCCTCTTAATAAAGATGAAATAAAAAAATTAACTAAGGCTTTAAGTGAAATGAACGCCACCTTAGGTAAATATAGTGTGGAAGGGAATCATGATAATGAGACTTCCCTTAGTATTATAAAAGATGCTGGTTTTATAATATTAGATAATAGCTATGATTTGATTTATAAAGATAATTACACCCCTATTTTAATTAATGGTTTAAGTAGTAGTCTTTTAAAAAATATGGATATCGATAAAGCTTTTAGTTATTTTAGTGAAGATGGTAGCAATCAAGACATATTTACGATTACTCTTTTACATGAACCTGATAATGTTTTAGAGATACTAACAGATTATAATACCGATTTAGTTTTTGCGGGGCACTCACATAATGGTCAAATAAGGCTCCCTAAAATAGGCGGTATAATAAAAGTAAATGGCGCTAGAACTTATTATGATGAATATTATAAAATTAATAATACGGAACTATATATATCAGGAGGCGTAGGTTGTAGTATGTATCCTTTTAGATTATTTAATCATCCAAGTATTAATTTTATAAGAGTAAGACAACATTAACTATTTTTAATAAATATTCATTATAAAACTGAAGTAATAAAATATTTTTTATTGCTTCAGTCTTTTTATTATATCTGTACTTTGTCTCTTGCTAATCTATCTTTTAAATGTTTCATAGCTTCTTCAATATCATTGAAATAAATTGTTTCATGTTTCAATTTTTGGTAAGTTTCATTACCTTTTCCTAATATTAAAACTATGTCTTTTTCTTTAGCCATATCAATAGCTTTTTTGATAGCCATACTTCTATCTACTACAATTTCAAAATTATTATGAGTATCTTTGATATCACTTATCATCATATTAATAATATCGATTGGTTCTTCACTTCGTGGATCTTCATAAGTAAATATGGCATAACTAGCATTTTCTACTACAGTCTTTCCCATAAGTGGTCTTTTTAAATAATCTCTTTCTCCTGCTGAACCAATTACAACAATACTGCGATTGATATCAAGAGTATGGACAAAATTAAGAAGTTTACTAATACCATTAGGGGTATGAGCATAATCTATCATAACACTAAAATTCTGACCAATATTAGGTAGCATATCCAGTCTGCCAGAAACGAATAATTGTGGAACTTTTTTTAATAAGTCTTCCATTTTCCTACCAGTTGCTAAACAAACTAGTAAGGCACAAGCTAGATTATAAACATTAAAGTCTCCTAATAATGGGCTTTCAACATGATAGTCTTTTCCTTGGTATCGATATGTAATAAGAGTTCTATCTGGTCTTATAGTAAAATGTTTAATTTGCATAGTATTATCTTCATCTAAACCATAAGTATAAACATGACATGCACAAGATTCCCTTACTTTATAATAGAATTCATCATCTTTATTTAATATGGCATATCCATCTTTATCTATCTGCCTAAACAATTGACATTTGCAATCAATATAATTTTCAAAACTACCATGAATATTTAAATGCTCACGAGTAATATTAGTAATCGCCCCAATTTGGTAATTAATACCTATTAATCTTCCCCTAAAAAAAGCTTCACTTGATGTTTCCATGGATACATATTTACACCCGCTTTGAACAAATTCATCTAAGTAACCATATAATTTATCACTATCTGGTGTCGTGTTATTAGTGTCTTTATCAAACTTGCTACAACATCTTCCATTAGTTCCTATATAACCACATATATCATTACCTAATAAGGTTTGAATAATAGTGGCAACACTAGTTTTACCATCAGTACCTGTAACACCAATCATTTGTAATTTTTTCTCTGGATGGTCATAAAACTTAGCACATAATTTAGGCAATTCTAAATTAGTATTTTCAACTTTAATAACAGGCACAGAGGTTTTAACTTCCTTACTTACTACTACCGCTACTGCCCCATTATTTACGGCATCATCAATAAAATCATGGCGATCAGTTGTAACTCCCTTAGTACATACGAATATATCACCTTTCTCTACTTCTTTAGAATTTATTTTAATATCTTTTATTTCAATGTCAGGATATAAAGGATACAACTCGCTTAATTTTTTCATACACTCATCTCCATATAATATATAGTATACAGTAAAATCAAAGAAAAAAGTATAGATTAACTTGAAATATACAAATCTTTACATTATATTTAATATAGGTGATAAATATGAAAACAGTCATAATAAATGCTAATACGGATTTAGGATTAGATATTGATGGATGTGATGAAGGTCCAAAAATTATTAGTCAACATTTTAAAAATGATAAGCGAATAGAAAAAATTATTAATATTGATAAACCTAATATTATAAAAAGTAAAGATGACCTTGACTTAGCTAAAAATATAGATGGTGTAAATAATTTTAATGAAAAATTATATAAGAAAGTAATAAATATTCATAATGAAGACTACTTTCCTATTATAGTTGGTGGGGATCATAGTCTATCGATAGCTTCCTCTTTAGCAGCTATTAAAAATGAAGATGTAGGAATTATATGGATTGATTCTCATATTGACTACAATACTTTTCAAACTACTATTACTGGTAATATTCATGGATTACCTCTTGCTACTATTAATGATCTTAATCCAACATTATCCAAATTTCATCAAGGTAATTACTATAACCCCGCGAATACAGTAATAGTTGGTTATAGAGCCCATGAAGCCAATCGAGAACAAGAACTAGGTAATATTAATAAAATGAATGTTAAAGTTTTTACTACTGATGATTTAAAGCACATAGGAATTAAAGAAGTAATTACTAGCGCTTTTGACATAGCTAGCCGTGGGAAAAAGAAAGTTCATATCAGTTTTGATTTAGATGTCATCGATCCTCTTGTAGCACCAGGAGTTTCTATAAAAGAAGAAAATGGTCTCTTTGAAGAAGAAATAACTAGTATATTTGAAGAAATTTTACATCATAAAGATATTATTAAGTCTTTTGATATAGTGGAGTTTAATCCCTTAAATGATATTAATCATCAAACAGAAAAGATAGCCGTAAATATAATTGATAAAATAATAAACAGTAAGTATAAATAATATGCTTACTGCTTTTATTTAACTTGTTTTTATCGTATATGGGCTACTGCTTGTACCATTACCACTCGTTACTTCTGCATTATGGTTGAGAATTATGACAGGGTGCACACTAAAACTAACCAAAGAGTTTAGTGGCTAAATAACCTGTATAGACAACGACACAGTTGCTAACCCTGGAATAGCTGGAATCGAAATATAGTGAGCTCATAGTCCAATAGTTAACCCTTATATATATAAACAATAATTGCTATTTGCTGCCTCATATACTTCCCTCCCCATTGGTTTTAGCAAGAAAAAAATACTAACCTTAGTCAGTATTTAACAAGATTTAAATCATTGCAAATTTTTTATTTCTTCTAATGATAAACCAGTACAATCAGAAATAGTGTTCACATCAATATTCTTCTTTAACATGGATAAAGCTATTTCACGTGATCTATTGACAGTTCCTTTTTCAATTCCTTTTTCGATTCCTTCTTCAAGTCCTTTTTTTACGCCAGCACTAAGTCCTTCTTCATACCCATCGTTCCTTGCCTGCTCCTGTAGGGCTACCTCTTTATCATATGATTCCCCAAAACTCTCTTCACTACATACCTCTACGGCCTCTTTTACATAGTCTTCCATTACCTTATCTCCCATTATCAATTCTTCTGATAACTTTATATTAGGTTCTATTAATGCTAATATGCACCTCTCTAATTCATTTAAGCTATCTATACCTTCATTATAATACTTTTGTCTCAATTTTGGTACATATATATTTACTATTATTATTTTACTTGTTAATTTTATCAATCTTTTATTTTGCATATAATATATATCTATTATATCTTCATTACCTTTAAATGCAAAATTATTGATATTAAACTGTATCGTTTGGGTATATCTATACTTCGTTCCTACTTTTGTTTTTTTGGCATATAGTCTACTAGCATATTCTAAATTCCTTTCCATAGTAGTAACACTACTATTATTATTAATTTCTATATTTATTATGCTTCCATCTATCTCCGCTACATAATCACATCGTTCATTTTTATCATTATTATATTTCTTATTTACATCATTCTTTACTAATTTTATCTTACTTAATAACTCTTTATACTCCATATCTAATAAATGGGATAATAATCTACATGAATATCTTATCCTCTCATCATTTTGGAACATGCTTTTAAACATAATATCTGATAATAAACTGGCTTTTTCTCCTTTATTTAATTCTTTTATCGAGAATACTTGTTCTTTATCTCTTTCTAATTCGTACAGTTCTTGATAAATTTCACCTCTAAGTTTTACCATATTTATTCCTCCTTTATTAGCACTATATCACACTAATAAAATTAAGAAAAATGGCCAATTTCTTATTTTAAACCATTAAAAAATACAAATCTAAATTTTCTCCTTAGAGAATTTTTATGATTTGTATCCCCTTTTTACTTCAATATTCGATTTTAGTAAAATCTTAATTTTTTTATTAAATATGTATTATCGTTTTAAAAAAATAACAACTATTAAGTTGCTATCCAATTTTAGATATATTTTTCAGAAATTGTTTGCTTTTCAAATACAGTCCTGTATATTCATCATAATATTCATCAAGAAAATCATTAATTTCCTTAATTGTATCATAATGTAAATCTAACTTACTTATTTTACTAATGTCAACATAATAAAACATTCTTATTAGTTTAATGGTTTTACTACTAATAATTGGAGCATCCTTAAGGCAATCTTTGCATAAATAACCACCATATTTGCCACTAATAGTAACAATATCTTCAGTATTACCACAGACACTACAACCATCTAATTGCAGACCAACGCCTAAATAATCCAAATATTTTAATTCTAATATATTAGTAATAATAATAGGATCAAACCCTTCATTTATCTTTTCTAAAGCACTAATAAATAAAGGAAAAATATCTTTACTACTGTTTTCTCTATAAACTTGTTCAGTTAACTCCAACAAGAAACTAGCATAACTTATCTTAGCAATATCTTTTTTAATATTATTAAGACTATTCAAAACATCGACACTGATTAAAGTAGATAATCCATTTTCTTTATAATAAATATTAAAATTTCCATAAGTAAGTTTACAACTGACACTTCGCAATGGACTCTTAATTTTACGACATCCTTTAGACATTACCCCAATAATACCATTCTCTTTAGTTAATACATTTAATATTTTACTAGATTCACTATAATTAGTTTCACTTAGTACTATTCCCTCTAGCTTCTTTATTTCCACTTTTAGTCACCTCTAGCTTTTGTAAAAGCAAAAAATATTTAATATCTCCTGTTGCCTTAAATAAATCCCATAGTATATCATTCATTGTTATCACCTATTATATAATGACAACAATTACCCCTTTCTATACTAATCTAAATCATTTAGCCCTAGTTCATTTAAATATTTTTCTTGGTCTTTCCAATTATCAATTGTTTTAACAAAAGTTTCCAAGTATACTTTCTTACCCAAAAACTCTTCCATATCAATTCGGGCTTTAGTGCCAATTTCTTTTAACATGGCACCGTGTTTACCAATAATAATTTTTTTAATATTTTCTCTATCAATGATGATAGTTACCATTACATGGGCACTTTTTTCATCCTCTTCAAAATGTTCTAGGAGACAAGTTACCGCATGTGGTACTTCATCTTTGGTTAATTGTAACACTTTTTCCCTAACCATTTCGGCTAAAAGAAAATCTCTACTTAAATTAGTAATATCATCCGAAGAATAATATTTTTCTCCTTCATTTAAGTATTTTTTGATAGTAACAATAATATCACTTACATTATCACCTCTCAAGGCAGACATGGGAATGATTTCTTGAAAAGGATATAAATCCTTATATTGATTTATCTGTTCTAATAATTTATCTTTTTTGATAAGATCAACTTTATTCATTAATAAAAAGATAGGTTTATTTAAATCTTTTAATTTATCTAAGATGAAACTATCTCCTTTACCAAATCCTTTCGAAGCATCAATAAGAAATAATATAATATCAACGTCATTAGCCATCGTATAAGCTTTCTTATTCATCATTGTTCCTAATTTGTTTTGCGGTTTATGAATTCCTGGTGTATCTATAAAAATGATTTGTGATTCATCATCATTATATATTCCTTCAATAATATTTCTAGTTGTGCCACTTACATTAGAAGTTATAGCTATTTTACGCTCTAACAAACTATTTAAAAGGGTACTTTTACCTACATTAGGTCGCCCTACTATACTTACAAAACCCGTTTTCATGATAATCTTCCTCAATTCTAAAACAATTCAAAAAATTTGGGTACAAAGATTATCAAACCAATAAAAGCTGATACAATACTCATAACCAAAACGGCTCCTGCAGAAACATCTTTAGCTGTTTTCGCATAAAAGTTCTTTTCAGTTGTAATCATATTAGTAACGGCTTCAATAGCAGTATTTACTAATTCTAAAGCAAAAACAATACCTATTAACATTAAACATATTAACCATTCCATATAGCTAATTTGAAATAATACTCCCGCTATAATAACACACACAGCAAAATAAGCATGCACTATCATATGATACTCTGTTGAAAATGCGGATTTTATCCCATCGATAGCATGTCCAAAACTAGAAAATACCGTCTTATTACTTTCTACAATATATTTTTTCCCTTTACCTTTCAATCCCATAACGCGATAATACCTCCTCTTGTTTATCAAACATTATTTTTTCATCTTCACTATTCATGTGATCATATCCTAATAGATGTAAAAGTCCATGTATTGCTAAAAAAGATAATTCTCTTTTAAATGAATGTCCATACTCTAAAGCTTGACTTTTTGCTTTATCTAAACAAATATAAATATCCCCTAACATACGATAATTTTCTAAATTAAATGTCCGATCATCTTCTAAAGCGAAACTAATAACATCTGTTACTCGATCAATACCTCGATAATTTTTATTTAAATCATGAATCTTATCTTCATCAACTATAATAACATTAAATTCACCATCACCTAATTTTTCATCATGACATGTTTTCTCTAGTAAATCTTTTAATTCATATAATTCTTTTGTTAAATCTTCTTTGGTTTCATTAAATATTCCTACTTTCATTACAACCTCCACATTACATAAAATATAGCAAGAGCTAGGATTACTACTGATATAATATCCAAGAAAATTTTCTTTCTAAAAAATTCTGGTAGCGAGTGATATAACACATTCACACTACGATATAAATAGAAGCCTAACATTCCTCCTGCTACATTAAGTAAAATATCATCAACATCAAAAATTCTCCCTATCATTAACTGGGTACATTCAATAGCAGTTGATGCTAGTATAATTAAGAAAAAAGCACTTTTTCCTTTTTTTAAATCAGCATACAAAGCAATAAAGAAACCATAAGGTACAAACATTAAAACATTACCAATAATATTTTTAACGAATAGCCTTCCACCAAAATCATATCTAAATATTTCTCTAAAAGGAACATAATTATTGCCGGTTACCATATTTATATCTTGCGATGTTACTACTTGGAATAGGCATAAAATATATAAAATAAAAGTAAGTAAAAGAATTTCTTTATGTAAAACAAACTCTTCCTTCTTTTTAAATAAATAAGCAATTCTAGCTGATGAAATTAGTACCATTGAAATAAAAAGCATTGGCCATGTCATTTGCAAAACATCACCTAAGGTATTATCTAATGATGTCAAGATATCACAATATAACATGTTATTCACCCTCTTCTTCGATTGCCTCTTCCTTTATTTCTTGATATGAAGTTATATTCTCATATACTTTAAAGAATACAGTCAATTCTATTGTACTATTATTTTGAATTGTTTTCAATTTTTTTTCAAATAATATTTTCTCGTTGTCACCTAACTTTACCATCAGTTTTTCCCTAGCTAAATCTAAAGCTTTATCAATGGCTTCTTCATATGTATAAACTTCATCTATTACCTTTAATTCTTCTTCTTTATTAAAGCTAATTTTAATTGGTAAAATATTGTTCTTAACTAAAACTGTCTCATTCACTCTTTTATGCTTATAAGGGAAAAAGTCAAATAAAGAAAAGTTATGGTTAAAGATACTTATATTAAGTGTTTTTTTTGATTTACCGGTCGTATATTCTTCTTTATACACTAAAGGCATAGTAGCAGTTACTGTATACCATACTTCAGCATATACATTGCCATCGGCTACTACTGTATTTTTTACCTCATCACCTTTACTGATGTTACCACTTATTATGATATCGCCCTTTTTGACATAATCATTAATCTTCTTTACAATCTCTCCCGTTGCCGCATCAATATGCATAATAATACCATCTTTTTTAGCCACAACATGTCTTGGCTTATCTTCCTTTTCAATATGATTAATGATTCTCTCTTCCACTCTTACAATATACTTAACCCCAACCCGTTCTATTTCTAACCACTCTAATTTATCTTTATTATTATCTAGTATATTTTTAACTATCTCCTCCTGTTTGGAAAAAGGTATAGCTAACTTATATTTTTCAAGATTATAACGATCTAATTCCTTATAAATTAAACTTCTTATTTCATCTTTCCTATGAACAACTTCTACATCCATAATCACATTAGACAAGAAAAATAGAACCATAAAGCCTATTAAAATATTAATAATAAAAACAGAATATTGCTTTAATAAATATTTATATTTAATAAAACCATATAATTTAGTTAAGGTTATCTCGTAAGTAGTCTTTATTTCTAATAATTTTTTATAGTTATCTTTATCTACTTTAATATAGACACTATCATCATCATAATTAATATTTAATAATTCTATTTTTCTTTTATATAAAGTTTTAATAAATCTTCTTATATCTCTTCCTTCTATTTTTACTTCATAAATACTATTAAGCATAAGATCACTCCAATATTATTAGAACATTATCTATATAACTTTATGAGAAGAAAGATAAGAATATTTATTCGAATTCGATACTTTTAATATCTCCAGTAATTAACATCTCCTGTTCTAATAATTTATTAATTGATAGATTATTACCTTTAATAATAATTGTCCCATTAGAATATTTTACTGAGATTCTATTATCTTCTAATGACATTACATCTAAATAATTTACAACATTTAGCTGGTTATCATATATATTCATACGAAATTTATTATCACTAATATAATTACGAATATTACTGAACATAATTAATACCTCCTTGTTTATTATATGAAAAAAATCATTTGAGTAAATCAAATGATTAAAAGTTAATTATTTTAAAACTATTAATATATTATAAGCATCACCCTTGATAGTATGATACATAGTGCCTTTTAGTACGGATAAATCTAAATTTTTGATTTCGACACCTAAATAAATACAGGTAAAGCTAATGAAATATAACATCTAAAATCCCTTCATCTTTATTCATCAACCATATGCCAATATCATCTATATAATTAAAATTAACTCTAATAATGTAATAATAAATTAACAGTTTTTACTACGTTCATTTATATCTACCATATTACTTCTTTTGAATATTACTTTTTCTTTTTTTGCTCATATTTTTTAATTAAGCTAGCTGATGCTGCCACTGCTAGTGTTCCTATAGTAGCAGTTTCAATCAAATATGTGCTGGTCCATAGTGTATCATTCAACGGAAAATACTCCATCTCTATTTTATTGGGATCCTCTTCAAAAGTAGCATATGATATTTCGTAGTCATTATAAATAGGTAACTTGGCAACTTCTTCTTTTTGCCAAAGAATATAATCTTTGTCAGTATTAATGCCATCTATTAATTCTTTAACATAATCTTTCTCTAATAAATCTTTTTGATTATTAACATTATTCATAATATACTGAATTTCAGCATTAGAACACAAGTCTAAAGGAACTCTATATATTTTTCTTTCGTACTTTTCTGGTTTAATCTCGTAATATGGTGTTTTAATTAAAAGTGATGACTCTAAAAGTAAAGAAGGTCTATAAAATTCAACATTAGACTTACCATCTTTACTATATTCCGTCATTGTAATCAAATGCGTTTCATATTCGTTTTTCTTAAATGGTTTAACTCCTGTAATAGCAGTAAAACCTGCATATATAAGAGCTTGACTCAATACGAAACTACTACTCATTATGGCTATTTTCTTAGTTAATTTCAAATTAATCATGATAATACTCCACCAGTCTAATAAGTTAAGTTAATGAATTTAATCTTTCCTTAATTTTATCGCTAACAACCCTCATATCAGCCTTACCTTTTACTTTAGGATTTACTTCTCGCATAATAGCACCCATATCCTTTGCTGAAGTAGGTTTTACTATATCAAATACTTCATCTAATATTTTATCAATTTCTTCTTCTTTTAATTGCTCTGGTAAATATTCTTCCAAAATATTAATTTCTTCTTTATTTTTATCTACTAAATCAACTCTATTAGCTTTTGAAAATTCTACAATTGAATCATTACGAAGTTTAATTTGCTTAGAAACACAGTCAATTAATAACTCATCATTCATTTCTTTTTTATTATTAATTGATTCAAGTTGCATAGCACCCTTAACCATTCTTAAAACGGTTAACCTTAGTTGATCTTTTTCTTTCATAGCTTTTATCATATCTTGATTAAATTTTTCTAACATATCCTATTCTCCTTTAAAATATTCTTGATAAATTTCAACTAGATTATTATGTTCTTCTTGTAACTTATCAAATTCTTTATTATCAGTAAAACTTTTTACTTTACCCCTTATTGCTATAGGAACCAATTCATTTAAAGATTTAGTATTTTTATCTAAATCTACTTTTTCATAATCAGTTATTTCAAATTTATCATCACTAGTATTAATAATTATAACATATGGGAGACTAATACCAAAACTGTGTTCAAAAGAATTGGTAGTATCATTATATTCATCATACATAACCCATAAGTATACTTTAAGTATATCATCATTATAACGATCCCCAAAGTAATAAGTAGATAAAAAGGTCATGCTTGAAGGGGAATTACTATTATTAATATCTGTAATATATTGTTCGATTGTTTTTTTGTTTTCTTTACTTAATTTTTTATCAAATTTAAAAAAATTTTCACGTAGTATAATTGTTATTATAACAGTTATAATAGCTATAATGATTCCTATTATTATTTGCTTAAATACTTTTTTCATTACTACTCCTTAGACAAAAAGAGGACTAATCTCTATTAGCCCTACTATTTCTTTTACGTGCATTTTTTATTCCAGCTTTTTTAGCTTCTCTTCTTCTTACGCCTGGTTTATCGTAACATTCTCTTTTTTTCCATTCAGAAGGGACTCCATTTCTAGCTAATTGTCTATTAAATTTTTTAATAGCTAAATCCAAATTACCTTTAACAGCCACTTGTGTCATTAATCTCCCCTCCCTTCCGTCATTTCTATCAAAGATTATAGCACAATTAAAAATAATATTCAACAAAATTATATACAAAATAGGCCAAAAATAGACATTTTTTAAGATTATTTTAACAATTTTGTACTATTTAAACAAAAAAAGAATAACAATTTTGTTACTCTTCCTTATTATCACTTGTATCAATATCAATAAAATCATCTATTGTCATTAGCCTATCATCTATTTCTTTTAATGATACTTTTTTGTTTTCACTAGAAGGAGTTATTTCGGTTTTGACATCAATATCATCTTTCTTTACTAATTCAGCATTAATAAATACTTCTTTAATTTTATCTTTAACTAATAAAGAACCAGATGAATAACGATCCATAATTGGTATTTCTGTTAATTTAATCATCTTAATATCGTTACCTTTTAATCCAATATAATTACTAGAAGAAACCGTTAATGTCTTAACGATACGATATGGATTAGTTTTTACTTCTCTTAATATTAATAATCCTCTTTTAGCTCTACTAGTTTTTTCAAATTCACTTAATTTTACTCTCTTACCAGTTCCTTTGTCTGTAATAATTGTAATATAATCCGTTTCATTCGGATTAAAATTAGATACTGCTACCACGTAATCATCTTTTAAATTAATAGATTTTACCCCACTAGTCCTAATACCTACTAACGGTATATCATTTACATCAAACCATAGACCATATGATTTATTAGTGGCAATAAAGATATCATTATACTTAGCAATAAAGGCATCAATTACTTCATCATTATCTTTCAATTTAATAGCGGTTAGTGGTTTAGAATAACGAAGTGATTTAAACTCTTTTAAGTTAGTCTTTTTAATCATTCCATTACGAGTAGCTACCACAATATCAACATTTTGTTCAAATGATGTAATTGGTATTACCGATACTATTTTCTCTTCACTATCTAACTTTATAACATTACTAATATGTTTACCCATATCTTTCCATACACATATTGGTAAAGTGTGAACAGGAACATATAAATAATTTCCTAAATTAGTAAACATCAATACGGTATCTAAAGTATTTAATTCATATAAACCAAGCATATAGTCATTATCTTTTAAGACCATATCTTCCTCTTTTGAAGATTGATAACTACGTAAAGAGGTTCTCTTTACATATCCATCCTTAGTAATAGCAACCACAACATCCTCTTTAGGAATCATCTCCGTAGTATCTATTTTTAAATCAGTTATTTCATCTTCAATAGATGTTTTTCTAGGCACTGCATATTCTTTTTTTACTTTTCTTAATTCATCTTTCATAACGTTTTTCAATTCATCTTCATTATTTAAGATTTTTTGTAACCATTGAACTAATATATTTAAATTTTTTTGTTCTTCTTCCAAAGTAACTACATCAGTATTAGTTAAACGATACAATTGTAAAACAACAATGGCTTCAGCTTGATCTTCGGTAAAACCAAATTCCTTAACTAAATTATCTTTGGCATCACTTTTATTTTTACTAGCGCGAATTACTCTGATTACTTCATCTAATATCGAAATACATTTAATTAAACCTTCGACAATATGAAGTCTTGCGTTGGCATGATCTAAATCGAATTTAGTTCTTCTTAAGACAACTTCCTTTTGATGAGCAATATAAGCATCAAGCATTTCTAAAATACCTAATTGTTTTGGTCTTTTATTAACGATGGCAATCATATTAAAGTTATAAGCAATCTGTAAGTCGGTATTCTTTAATAAATAGTTTAAAACCATCTCTTTATTACAATCTTTTTTTAAATCGATACATATTCTTAATCCATCGCGGTCAGACTCATCGCGGACATCTAACATACCATCAATTTTTTTATCGATTCTAATTTCATCAATACGGCGTACTAATTGAGCTTTATTAACTTCAAAGGGAATTTCTGTAATAACTAGCGCTAGCTTACCTTTACCTTCTTCAAACATCGTACGAGCTTTAATCATTACTCTACCGCGACCATCAGTATAAGCACTTCTTATACCATCAATGCCACAAACAATACCTCCGGTAGGAAAATCAGGTCCTTTGATGATATCCATAATGGTATCTAACCGGCAATTAGGATTATCAATTCTTTTAATAGTAGCTTCCACTACTTCTCCTAAGTTATGGGTTGGTATATTAGTAGCATATCCTGCCGAAATACCTGTACTACCATTTACTAAAAGGTTAGGAAATTTAGCAGGTAAAACAGTTGGTTCTAATTCTGTATCATCGAAGTTAGGAGCCATTTCAACCGTATCTCTATCTAAATCTTTTAATAACTCATTACTTATTTTAGAAAGACGGGCTTCGGTATAACGCATAGCCGCAGGACTATCACCATCCATTGAACCATTATTACCATGCATATCAATATATGGTGTAGATTGCTTCCACCACTGACTCATTCTAACCATCGCATCATAAATAGAAGAATCGCCATGAGGATGATAATTACCCATAACATTACCTACCGTTTTGGCACTTTTACGATAAGGTTTATCATAAGTATTTTTATCTTTATACATGCCAAACAATATTCTTCTTTGTACTGGTTTCAATCCATCTCTAACATCAGGAATCGCACGATCTTGGATAATATATTTAGAATATCTACCAAAGCGTTCCCCCATAATCTCTTCTAATGCATAATCGTATATTTTATTTACGATATCTTCCATGTTATCACCTATTTCCCGTAACTATAACTTAGATTATTAGTATCTTTATCTCCTAATAAATAATTGTAAGTATTAATATATGTCTTATCAATACTAGCATCACCAATACTTGCTATCTCATTAATAATTTTACTAGTATAAAGTAAGTTCAATTTTTCTTTTTGCTCATCAATTGAACTATCAGCAAGTGGATAATCATCTTGATATTTTAAATATGCTTCATCGACATCCTCTGGCATAATTTTACGCATTGTATTGATATACATAAAAGTAGATTTTTCATCATCTTTGGAAAAGAAGATATCCTCTATCTCCTTAAGGGTAATTTTACCCTCTTCTAATAAATAATGAAAAGTCATTCCAAATTTGCTAAATTCCGTTAATCTATCATTAAGTTTCATTGTTGTTTGCTTATCCGTTATTAACATACTACCACACTACTTCCTTAAATTTTATATTCATCTTCTAGAGAGAATTCAACGTTCTCTTCAATCCATTCTTTTCTTGGGTCAACACTATCCCCCATTAAGACACTTACTCTTTTTTCGGCTAATGATGCATCTTCTATTTTGACACGAATTAGGCTTCTAGTATCAGGGTTCATAGTTGTTTCCGCTAATTGGTCAGCATTCATTTCACCTAATCCTTTATAACGTTGTATTTCGCATTTGCGATTACCTACTTTTTGTTTCATTTCTTCAATGCTATAAGCATACTCTGTTTCCTTACCACAAGTTATTTTAAATAATGGTGGTAAAGCAATATATAGCTTACCTGCTTCTACTAACGGTCTCATATAGCGATAGAAGAAAGTTAATAAAAGACACTGGATATGAGCTCCATCATCATCAGCATCGGTCATGATAATAACTTTATCATATTCGCAATCATCTATTTCAAAATTAGGCCCATACCCCGCTCCAATTGTATAAATGATGGTATTAATTTCTTCATTTTTAAAAATATCATCTAATTTGGCTTTCTCGGTATTAATAACTTTACCTCTTAATGGTAAAATAGCTTGAAACTTACGATCACGTCCTTGTTTTGCTGAACCTCCAGCGGAATCTCCCTCAACTAAAAATAATTCATTTTTTAATTTGTTTCTAGCCTGAGCAGGAGTAAGTTTACCTGATAAAGTACGTTCCTTTTTACTGGTTTTACCTTTTCTTGCTTCATCACGAGCCTTGCGAGCTGCTTCCCTTGCTGTCTTACTACGTAAAGATTTTTCCAAAATATCAGTAGCTACTTTTTTGTTTTCCTCTAAAAAGTATTGTAATTTTTCTGTGACAATAGCTTCAACAACTGTTCTAGCAATAGGCGTTCCTAATTTTCCTTTAGTTTGTCCTTCAAATTGTAGTAATGATTCGGGTATTTTTAGGCTTATTACTGCAGTAAGCCCTTCTCTTACATCACTACCTTCAAAGGCTTTATCTTTGCCTTTAATATAACCATTATTTTTAGCATAATCATTAAAGACTCTAGTAAGAGCTGTCTTAAATCCTATCTCATGACTACCACCATCAATGGTTTTAACATTATTAACAAAAGAAACAATATTTTCATTATAGGTATCAGTATATTGCATTGCAATATCAACTTCAATATTGTCTTTAGCGCCTCCAAAAGCGATCGTTTTATGAAGAACATTTTTATCCTCGTTTAAGTAAGCTACAAACTCTTCTAAACCATTTTCATAACAATATTTATTAACACGAGAAGTTTCTTCATCTATGACTTCAATCGTTAAGCCCTTAATCAAGAAAGCTGACTCTTGCATTCTTTCACAAATGGTCGTAAACGAAAAAGTCGTATTAGAAAAGATTTGATCATCTGGTAAAAAACGAACGGTTGTACCGGTTCGATTGGTTGGACCTATTTTCTTTAGGGGAACGGTTGTTTTACCACCGTTTTCAAATTTAATATAATATTCATTCTTATCATGTTTAATATTTACTTCCATCCACTTGCTTAGTGCATTAACAACGCTAGCACCAACACCATGGAGTCCTCCAGATACCTTATAACCAGAACTTTCAAATTTACCACCAGCATGCAATACAGTATAAACAACTTCTGGAGTAGACATACCTGATGAATGCATACCTGTTGGTACACCACGCCCATGATCCTCTACACTAATACTTCCATCTTTATGTAAAGTGATTTTAATTAAATCACCGAACCCATTAATCATTTCATCAATTGAATTATCGACAATTTCCCAAACAAGATGATGTAATCCCTTTCTGTCTGTAGATCCAATATACATACCAGGACGTTTTCTGACAGCTTCTAACCCTTCTAGTATCTTAATGGAACTTTCATCATATTTCAATGCCATACTATCATCTCCTAATTCATTATAACAAATCTCATCATTAAAAAAAAGAAGAATTGACTTTTTTTGACATTCTTTTTTGCAGCAAAAAAGAGTATTGCTACTCTTATTATTTCTTTTTCACTTTTCCTTTTGGAGTGTAAATATCTTCTTCCCCAAAGAGATGCATTTGTGTACCCGAAAAACTTTTAAACTTATTATTTTCCATTTCCCAGCTAAGTTTCTCTTTCTTTTCTTCTAGGATTTCTCTTTCTTTTTCTAATTTTTTAATGTATCCCTGTCTTAGTAAAAATAATTCCCTATATTCCTTATAACTAGTTAAACTAGCCTTTAAAAATTCTTTGTTATATTCAAACTCATTACATATTTCAGTATCACAAGCGATTATTTTTTGTCTTTCAAAATACTTTAGTTTACAAATAACTTCAAAAGTAGAAGATGATAATTTTGTTTTTTTTGCATTATGCATTTGCTCTATATATTTATAAAAACCATCATTATTATCCAATATTAAATTAATTAGTCCATTGATACCATCACGGTCATGGATCATATTATTGGTAACTAGTCCCAATTTATCCAACAGTTCTTTATTGTTCAACGATAAATCCAAAGTATACATATAATTGTTATATAGATATCCAATAAAAATTTTATGTAGGTTATTCCTGCGATAATTGAAAATACTAGGATTAACATATTTTTGAAACAAAACTTCTAAGTTTGGCATAGATGCAACAGCCTTATCTATCTCTACCAATAAATTTTTCTTTACTTGACCTTTGGCACCCACATCTAATGCCTTATCAGTATATTTTTTAATTCTAGTAACTGTAGCTCCTCCTTCTTCAAAATGAATAGCGTATTGGGATGAATCATAAATTGGTTCAAAAACTAACATATATTTTTTAGGAACTTGTTTAGACATATTATACCCCCATTTTTGCAGTTATTATAACATATTATTCATACAATGTAAACTAAATTTGATTTGGATTAAAATCAATATCAATACGTACCTTGGAATTACTTTTATAATATTCAATTATTTTTTGTAATGTTGGGTACAAATTATCTTCTTTCTTATACTTTATTATTATTTGAAATCGATAATTATTATTTACTTTAAATATATTACTAACACTTGGCCCTAAAATAATGCTAGAAGATAGATTATCATGAAGTTTTTTTGCCACCTTGGATATTTCGCTTTTAGCTAATTCATAATCACTACTAATTACTTTAATAGATACTAAGTAATAATAAGGAGGATAACATAATTGTTTACGTATATTCATTTCTTTTTGAAAAAAGGATAAATAATTATGGTCTTTAGCTAAATATATTGCATAATGATCTGGATTAAATGTTTGAATAACTACTTCGCCTTTTTTATCACCTCGACCACTTCTTCCTGATACTTGACATAATAATTGGAAAGTATCTTCGCTGCTTTTGTAATTAGGAAGCATTAAACTAGTATCAGCATTAATAACACCTACTAAAGTAACATTGGCAAAATCTAATCCTTTGGCAATCATTTGAGTACCTAATAAAATATCATATTTATGCTCCTTAAAATCCGCAATAATTCTCTCATGAGCCCCCTTTTTTGATGTAGTATCATAATCCATTCGAATAATTTTACAATCAAATAATTGATGAAGTTCTTCTTCAATTTTTTCGGTACCAACCCCTAAGTTTTTCATACTAGCTTCATGGCATTTGGGACAAGTAATACTATATTTAGTCGCATAGCCACAATAATGACATCTCAGCATATTAGAAGTCTTATGATATGTTAGAGTAATATCACAAGAAGGGCATTTTTCTACGTATCCACAATTAGAACAAGAAATAAACGATGAGTATCCTCTCCTATTTAATAAAAGAATAATTTGTTCCTTTTTTGATAGGCGATCTTTAATTAATTCTACTAATGAATTAGAAAAATGACCGTGTCTTTTTTTCTCTTTATTCATATCAACTATAGTAACTAAAGGAAGGGTCCTATTGCCAATTCTATTAGGAAGAGTAACCAGTTTATATATCCCCTTTAAAGCTTTAGCATAAGTTGTCAAACTAGGGGTTGCACTTCCTAATACTACTAAACTATTATGATATTTACTACGATAAAGGGCAATATCAATCGCATTATATTTAGGAGAATTCTCTTGTTTATATGAAGAGGTATGTTCTTCATCAATAATAAAAAGGCCAATGTTGGTTAAAGGAGCAAAAACAGCACTTCTAGCCCCTATAACTATATTTACTTCCCCCCTTGCTATTTTACGGTACTCATCATACTTCTCTCCTTCAGATAATCTACTATGTAAAATAGCAATCGCCTCATTAAATCTTTTTTTGAAACGCTCTACTAATTGCGGCGTAAGAGAAATTTCTGGAACTAACACAATTGATGACTTTCCTTGTTTTAACATAGTCTCAATTAGCTCCATATATACTTCTGTTTTACCACTACCGGTAACGCCATGTAATAAGTAAGCCACTGCCTTACCATTATCTTGTAAAATAGTATCAACTACATTTTGTTGATCTATAGTTAATGGATATTTGAAAGTATCATTCGAAATATTATCATTTAAGCGATAAACTTCTTTTTCTTGTTCTTTGATAATATTCTTATTTAGTAATGTTTTTAAGGAACTACTTGATATTTTACTTAATTGTTCTCTTGTGACTTCTTTATTTTTTAAAAGGCAATCAATTATTAATTGTTGTTTATCGTTAAAAGTATAAGCAGATACTTGATTTTCATCTATATTAAGTTCAATGATTTTTACCATCTTTTTAGAAATATTTGTTCTCTTTTGGGCTTTTAAAGCCTTTGGTAACATTACTTGATAACAAGAAATTAAAGTTGATAAAGTATCCTGCTGCATTTTTTTACCTAATTCTAATAATTCCTTGTTTAAAATAATATCATTATCAACTATATCAATTACCTCTTTCATTTCGGAAACAGAGGAATTCTTTTTAATGTTTAAAACGAAACCTTCTAAAGTTTGATGTCCAAAAGGTACAGTAACCCTAATTCCTACTTTCATACTGCTTTGTAAATTTTTAGGGACAATATAATCAAAAACACGATCAATATTTTTATTTGATAATTCCACTAAAACTTCAACAATCATATTATCCCTCCTATTTCCATTATACAAGAAAAAATAATAGAACGCTATAATCTATTATTTTAATTGATTTATAAATTATTTATTTCTTCAGTAGATAATCCTGTACAGTCAGAAATAGTGTTCACATCAATATTTTTCTTTAACATGGATAAAGCTATTTCTTTTTTACTAGAAAGAATTCCTTCTTCGATTCCTTTCTCGATTCCTTCTTCATACCCATCATTCCTTGCTTGCTCTTGTAGGGCTACCTCTTTATCATATGATTCCCCAAAACTCTCTTCACTACATACCTCTACGGCCTCTTTTACATAGTCTTCCATTACCTTATCTCCCATTATCAATTCTTCTGATAACTTTATATTAGGTTCTATTAATGCTAATATGCACCTCTCTAATTCATTTAAGCTATCTATACCTTCATTATAATACTTTTGTCTCAATTTTGGTACATATATATTTACTATTATTATTTTACTCGTTAATTTTATCAATCTTTTATTTTGCATATAATATATATCTATTATATCTTCATTACCTTTAAATGCAAAATTATTGATATTAAACTGTATCGTTTGGGTATATCTATACTTTGTCCCTACTTTTGTCTTTTTAGCATATAGTCTACTAGCATATTCTAAATTTCTTTCCATAGTAGTAACACTACTATTATTATTGATTTCTATATTTATTATGCTACCATCTATCTCGGCTACATAATCACATCGCTCATTCTTATCGGTATTATATTTCTTATTTACATCATTTTTTACTAACTTAATCTTACTTAATAACTCTTTATACTCCATATCTAATAAATGAGATAATAATCTACATGAATATCTTATTCTCTCATCATTTTGAAACATGCTTTTAAACATAATATCTGATAATAAACTCGCTTTTTCTCCTTTATTTAATTCTTTTATCGAAAATACTTGGTCTTTATCTCTTTCTAATTCGTAAAGTTCTTGATAAATTTCACCTCTAAGTTTTACCATATTTATTCCTCCTTCATTAGCAATATATCACACTAACAAAATTTAAAAAAATGGCCAATTTCTTATTTTAAACCATCAAAAAAATACAAATCTAAATTTTCTCCTTAGAGAATTTTTATGATTTGTATCCTCTTATTAGTTCAATATTCATTTTTAGTAAAATCTTAATTTTTTTTCATTTTTTTTAATTAGTTTATTACATAAGGTGAGGTAGAAGTACCATTACCGCTTGTTACTTCTACGTTAGGGTTAAGATTTATGACAGGGCGCACACCGAGACCATTCCAAACGTCCGCGTTGGCATAGGCCCCAGAAGAGCTATTGTACCCATCGTCCGCATAGGAATCGCCAGAGCTGAAGTGGAATGGGCTCATGGTCCAATAATTGGCCCCTGTATGTAGATAATAACTATTATTTGTTACTCCATATACTCCCCCTGCATAGACAACTTCATCAGCCGTTATTAACCCTACTTTGTAGTTGGACATGCTATTCCCTTTAGGATTCTTGACTGTAAATAAATCACGTGATGATGCTGGACATGCAAATTGAGGGGTCTTGCTATAATATAATCTTCCTGCAGAACCATAATATGTAGTTGTTCTTCCTATACCTGTTCCACTATATATGCTCCTATCATTACAAAATCCCGTATCTGATATATAGTCATCATAATCTTCTAATAAATGACCTTGATACCAATTCTCTAAATATGTTTTAATAGTAGAATCTACTCCATTATTATGGGCTTGTTCGTATGATGTTGAATAATATCCTGAATGCATTTCTCCACCCCATACTTGGTATCTATTTTCATCTTGCCTTGCTTCTGTTAATTTTAACATGTGTCTACAGGTTGTACCTTGTGAAGTACATGTATAATAATTATAATAGTCACTTGTATATTTGCCATCTACCACTGTCCCTGTTAATGTATATATTCCTGTATTTTCATTAAATGAATATGTTTGTGACATTTTAACTGTTCCTGTTGTCTCTGTCCATAACCTACCACTATCGTTACCATATCCATCAATGTAAGTAGTAGGTTCCCCATACATATATCCTACATTGGCATTATCACCCACAATTGAGTTAAAAGCACTTGTTCCTACTTGGGCATTACTTCCTGAGGCTGTAGGAGATGTTCCTTGATATATAATTCTTATACTTCCATCTTCATTTATTCTTATTATTCGCCAATAGTATCCTGCAAAGTAAACATAATTATTCTTAACATCTCCTCTAAAGTAATAAGTTGTCTTTCCATCTTCTGTATTCTTATTAGTATAATATAATCCCTTACCATTACTATCACTACTTATCTTACTAAAATCAATACTAGTATCACTCTGTGGTGTATTATCTTGTAATATTTTCCTTGATAATCTTATTGGTGTTATATCAAAACCACTACTTGGTATATTATTTCCTAAATCTTGAACATAAGTTACATCTAATGTTAATTTATTATCGGTTAGGCTTGGTTGGGAAGTAATATTGCTATCATAACTGATTGTAATATTAAAAGTAGTTGTTGTACTTTTAGCTAATTTGTCACCTATCTTGATTCCATCTATCTTAAACTTAATCGCATCACTTCCTAGTTCACTTGAAGCAATATTTTGAATAATGGCATCTAATGTTCCTTGATTAGCTACTGTTACTTTATATATTATCTCATCTCCTGGAAGTTTAAAATCTACATTAAAGGTTACACTTGTACCACTTGCTATAGGAGTATCTGTAACTGTTACTCCACTACTCTTACTTACCTCTTCTATCTTAGTAAATACTACTTT
>CANQGH010000007.1 GCA_947601845.1 uncultured Bacilli bacterium
CCCCCCCCCCCATGGGTTTTGGCAAGTATAAATTTTACTCCCCCCTTAATTAGCCCAAAAATTAAAAACTAAAAGGAACTGATTTTTAATCAGTTCCTTAGTTTTAAAACATTCCTTAATACTTAGGTTTCAGAACAAGTTTAATTAAATCTTCCTTCTTTACTATAACTCCCACAGGTATACTTTGACTAACAACATAACCTGTACCTTCTATTTCATAATTAATACCCAATAACTTTAAGAGTGTTTGAGCTTCACTATTACTATATCCAACTAATTGAGGCATCGTTATATTTTGATCATTAGTAATTAAAATTATCTTATCAATAGAAGAGATAATAGTACCAGATTGCGGATATTGATTAATAATTTTATTACCATTTCCTATTTTAACATAAGTAAGACCTTCACCTTTTAAAGTAACTTCTACTTCACTAGTGTTTTTATTGACAAAAGAAGGCACTTTATATTGTAATAGTTCTTCTACTTCTTCATCGTTTGTAGAATCAATATTTAAATATTTACTAACATTAGTAATAAATTCATTTATTACTTGCTTCATATAGGTAACTCCAGAAGAACCTGTATCTTTAGCAGAATAATAGACAATTATTTGAGGATCATTTCCAGGATAAAGCCCTGCAAAACTACGAATAACATTATCACCATATCCGTTAGCATCAGCAACTTGTGCTGTACCAGTCTTGGCTATTAAATCATAACCTTCCATATAATAAGGATGTCCTGTTCCCATTGGATCCTCAACAACTAATCGCATTAACATTTTCATATAATTAACGGTATTAGTACTAGCTACTTTATCTAATTCTTTGCGAGAAGATTGATAAATAACCTTTTTAGTATTAGGGTCAACTATTTTATCAACTATATATGGTTGTAATAATACCCCATCATTAGTAAGGGAGGTTAAAGCTTTGATAGTTTGAATTGGGGTTGTGGTAATTCCTTGTCCAAATCCAGCATTTAATATCTCTGTTTCATATTTAAAAGCTACTTTACCACTTGACTCTTGAGGTAATTCAATACCAGTTTTACTACCAAAACCTAATTTATTATAATAACTTTTTAGAATATCACCATTAATATAACGATTAATTAAATTAATAACACCAACATTACTTGACAAAACAAATCCATAATTAAAAGTAATTTCGCCCCAACCATTTCTATTCCAGTCACCAATTTCGGTACCATCTTTAGTAGTATACACTCCTGATTTATAAGTATCTGTTCCATTATAGTTACCATTTTCCATAGCAGCCATATAACTAAATATTTTCATAGTTGATCCAGGTTCATATGCATATGATACATTAAAATCTAAATAATTAGTCATATTTCTCAGATTTGGATCAAATGAAGGATTACTACTAGATGCTAAAATAGCACCAGTCTTAGCATCTGCTACAATAATAGTTTCCCATTCAAATGGATATTTTTCAGATTTTTCTAGCGCTCTATCTAAAAATAATTGAATATTGGTATCAATTGTTAAATAAATATCATTACCATCAATAGCAGGAACTACCGTTTCTTTAGTGCCGGCAATCTTATAACCTTGACGATCTTTTTGATAAAAAGTATAACCATCTGTTCCACTTAGTTCTTTATTAAACTCTTTTTCAATACCCATTTCACCAATAATAGTCTCTTCACTACTACCATCTTCATCTTCTACTACGGTCGTTTTAGCGTATCCTAGAGTATATGAAGCAAAATCACCATAAGGATAATACCTTTTTTGTGTTTCAATAAAATCAATTCCTGGCAAACCAAGAGCTAAAATTTCATCTTTAGTAAGTTCTGTAAGTCCTCTACCCTTGCTACCAAACTCAGTTTGATAAACATTAGTTTTGGATAGATATTTTAAAATTTGTTCTTCGCTAATATCAAGAACTGTTGCTAACATTTTAGCGGTGTACTCTTTATCGACAACATGTTTAGGATTATCCTTATCCGTAGTTCTTGACTCGCTTAAATAAGCAATTAAAGTATATGATGAAACATTTTGAGCTAAAACATCACCATTACAATCATAAATAGTTCCACGTTTTCCTTTTAATACTTCACTTTTAGTAGTTCTACTACTAGCAAAAGCTTGTAAATCTATGCCATCTACCTTGCTCGATAATGATAATTGAGCGGCTCTTATACCTATTAACACAAAAAAAATTAGAGCTATTACAACAAAAATAATACTTATTTTTATGCTATTAGGCTCTAATTTTTGTTTCATTTATATTCACCATCTATTCTTTACTATCAATAATTGACTTAATGTTATTATTATTATAACTTAATCCTTGTTCAATAGCAACTTCTTTTATGTTGTCCAAAGATGCTAACTCATTAACTTTCATTGCTAAGCTTTCATTCTTCTTTTCTTGAGTATTTAACTGTTTTTTAGCTTTTTCAACATCGAAATTTATTTTAGATAGTGTTGCTTGAGAAAAAACAATAGCAAAAGGAGAAATAACTAATAATACTATTGTAAAAGCATACAATAATTTTTCAAATTTACCTATTTTAATAACTCTTTTTACTTGTTTTTTCTTCATAAATATCACCCTATTTTATTCTTTCTATAATTCTTAATTTAGCGCTACGGGAACGGCTATTATTTTCTAATTCTTCTTCGCTTGGTGTTATGGCTTTATTATTTACTAAACGATAACTACTTAAATATTCTTCTGGAATATTAGGTAAGCCCTTCACTTTATCATCAATATGTGTTCTTTCTTTAAAGATATTTTTTACAATTCTATCTTCTAATGAATGAAAAGTTATAACTACTAATCTTCCCCCTATATTTAATAAATCTAAAGAATCATTTATAGCTTTATCTAAAACTTCTAATTCGTGGTTAACTTCAATTCTAATAGCTTGGAAAATACGCCTAGCTGGATGTTTTTCTCGTTTGGCTTTCATTGGCATTGCACTTTTTATTATGTCAACTAATTCTAGTGTTGTTTCTATGGGTTTATTTTGACGATAATTAACTATAGCCCTAGCAACACTTCGTGCGTATTTCTCTTCTCCATAGTTGAAAAAAATGTCTGTTAGTTCTTTTTCAGCATAATTATTTACTACTTCGTAAGCCGATAATGGATTATTTTTATCCATTCGCATATCAAGTTTAGCATCCTTATGATAACTAAACCCACGAGATGATTCATCTAATTGAACTGATGAAACACCTAAATCAAATAATATTCCATCTACTTTTTCTACATTATGTTTAGCTAATTCTTTTTTTATATTTACAAAGTTGCTATATATAATAGTAAAGTTATTACCAATACTAGTTAATTTTTCTCTACTATATTCTATAGCGTCACTATCTTGATCAAAGGCGAAAAGACAACCCCTTCTTACTCGCTTCAATATTTCGCTGGAATGTCCAGCATAACCTAATGTGCAGTCAACGTAGATACCGTCATCTTTCAAATTAAGTCCTTGGATTGCCTCCTGTAACAAAACACTAACATGCATAACTACTCACCTTGTCCCCAATTTGAATCAAATAAGTCTTCTGCAATATTTGACATTTCCTCTTTGTTCGAATCATAGAAATTATTCCACTTATCTTTATCCCAAATTTCTAGTCGATCCCCTACGCCAACTATTACACATTCTTTTTGTAGGCCAGCGTAGGAAATCAATGGAGAGGTAATATTGATTCGACCTTGTTTGTCAAATACTGTTGCAGTAGCGCCTGATAGGAAGAATCTCATAAAACTACGAGCGTCCTTCTTAGTAAAAGGTAAGGTTTGTAAGCGATTGGTGATTTTATCCCATTCGGTTTTCGGATAGACAAATAGGCATTCTTCAAGACCCCTTGTTACAAAAAACTCATCTCCTAAGTCTTCACGGAACTTAGAAGGTAATATTATACGTCCTTTTTCATCAATATTATGATGATATTCACCTATCAACATAAAATCCCCCACTTTTCACCACAATCAACCACTGCTACCATTATACTACTATTTATTCCCCACTTTGTAAATACTTAAGAGTTCTTTTTTTTAACAATAAATAAAAAAGAATGTCAAGTTGACATTCTATTATCCATACTGTATTTTATTGTGAATCATCTGGTTTCTCTTGTTCTTCGGCTTCGGCTTTTCGTCTAGCTACTTCTTTCGCATATTCTTTTTTAAATTCTTCGCTATTACTTACTTCTATAGCTTCATTTATATATTCTTCCATTAGCGGATCTCCATTACTTAGTGATCTTGCTACCTCTATATTTGGTTCTATCATCACTAATAGGAACCTTTCCCAGTCGCTTAAACCTTTTCCTCGATTTATCACTTCTTTTCTTAATTCAACCATTTAGTCACCTCCTTGTAGATACTATAACATGTTTATTTATGAAGGGAAAATGACCAAATTCTTATTTTCAAATAAGAAAAAAGCGCAAAATTAAATTTTGCTCTTAGGCAAATTTAAAATTTGCGTTCCTTATTTATTGCAATTTCTAATTTTAGTAAAAATTTATTTTTTTAATTAGTTTTTATTACTACAGTGATGTAAAAGTACCATTTCCTTTTGTTATTACACTTTAAATGTTATAATCTTTAACTACTTATTTTCTTACTAAACTCCTCAATCAAATTTGTTTTATCAATATATTCATCAAAACCATCTTCTATATAATGCTTAGCTATAAAAAGTTTGTCACTTCCTAATAAAACTACTTTTTTGCTTTTATTATGCAATCTATTTATTTCTGTCAATACATTAATACCGCTCATTGTAGGCATTTCATCATCTATTAAAATAATATCATATTTTTCTTTATTTCTAATTCGGTCAATCCCATCTTGTCCATACATTGATACTGTCACATTATAACCAAGATGTTCTAAATATTTTCTAATTTTTCTTATTTCAACTTCATTATCATCAATTAAAAGAATTTTTTTATTACTTTCTTGCAACTTTATATATTCATCAATTTGCATATTTTCTTTGGTCTGTTTTGTTTGAGGTATATATTGATCTAGGGTTATCACAACTTCTGTTCCTTTATTCTCTTCACTTCTAATATACATTGTTCCACCCAATGCTTTAATTATTTTATAAGATAGTTTCAAATCCACATCTAATCTTTCCAATTTTATCATATCATTACTATCTAATTCTTCATCTTGATTAAGAACCTCATTTATTTCTTTTATATCTATTCCTCTACCAGAATCTTCTATAGTAAATATTAATCTACATCTATCGTACTTACTAAAGGAAGTAACATCAAAGCTAACAAAACCTTGATTAGTATTATTGCAAGCATTAATAACGATACTCATTAAAACTTGTTTTAATCTAATACTATCACCATATAATTCCTTAGGCATTGATTTTGGTATAGATACATTGTATTGAACATTTTTCCTTAAATATTCTTCTCCTCGTATTTGTACATCTTTTATTAAAGTGTATATATTGTAAATATTATCGTTTTTCTTTAAATCTGTTAATAATAAATCATTAATACCTAAGGCATCATTTATTAAATAATTAAGCTTATTATTATTCACATCTATATTATTGATGATTTGATTAACATCTTTATTAGTATTGTTTTTATATGCTTTGATTTCTTTAGTTATATTATTAATTGGTTCTTTTAAGCCCTGAGACATTTTAAAAAAGAAAACCGACTTCTCTTCACTATTTTGTTCAATAAGTTTTCGATTGGCAATTAATTCTTCCACCATTTTAACATCAGGATTTTCAATCGTAAAATACATTAAGGTAGTTATTAAGGAATGGCATGTAATTAATAAGCTAATTGCTGGGTTAATATTTTGAATAATTGTAGCTATAGTTCCCATTACCATTAAGGCAAAAATAGGAATATATTCTCGGTTTTTTAATCTCTTAAAGTTTTTAATCAAACAATAAGCAACAAGTAATATCATAATAAAGACAGCAAAGTAAACATAATTGACTGCTAATCCATATGAATAAGAACGATCATCAAAATATTGGATTTTAATTGGTAAAATATAAATAATAATAATATTTATAAGATAAATAGTAATAAATAGCCTTACTTTATTAACTTTAAATTTTTCTTTAAAAGATATTATTAATAAGTACATAAGCAATAAAAAACACCATGTAAAATAATATATTAAATAAAACTTAGCAATAATATTCTTTAGTGTTGCACTATAAGAAGGGTTTCTAAAGATGAAAAAACCGACTATATCGATAGTTAACCCTATTATGTTGGTAACTAATAAAAAAGAGTAAACTTTGTTTTCTAATAAGTTAAATCTTGATTTTAAAAAGTAAGCATTAGCTATAATAACTAAAAATAACAAGCAACTTATAGAAAAGACTACATTTATCATAATACACCTCTATTATGATTATAACATGTTAACTAATAGTTTACAAAGAAAAAACTCATTTAATTTGAGTTTTTATCTTTTACTAACACCTTACTATTTTGATTTATATAATCTACTTGATACTTTTTAATTAGTTCATTAGTATCAATTTTTCCGCCCAAGTTTCTAGGTAATTGGTCTACAAAGTACCACTCATATGGGTTGGATGTTTCATCTAAATTCCTATAGCATGCTTCTTCTAAATAAGTTTGCGCACCTTTAATATCTTTTTTGGCTTCATCTTTTAAGATGACAAAAGCGACTGGTACACACTGTTCTTCTTTATGCTCTACGCCAACTACGATAGATTCTTTGACAATTGGTAGTGAGTTAATATATTCAGTTATTTTTGAAGGATGAACATTAAAACCTTTCCTCATAAAGATATTCTTAATGCGATCAGTAATATAGAATTGACCATCTTCGGTTACTTTTCCAAGGTCCCCCAAATGTAACCAGTCTTTACCATCGCTATGTCTTTTAATTACTCTATTTGTCTCGCAAGGATTATTTAGGTATTCTTTCATGATAGTAGGACCAGAAATACAAATTTCTCCTTCTACACCATAAGGTAATTCATGATCGGTACCAGGTTCAAAGATACCCATATTTTCTAATACTAATGGTATACCTACACCGCCAAATTTATATGAGCCTTTTTTAGCATAAGTACCTACGCCACCATTCTCCGTTATACCAAGTCCTTGTCTTACTACTACGTTTTCTCCATCTATATCTTTCATATTATCAGAAACAATTCCATTAAGGCTTTTTTCAATTCGCTTATCAAGGGTAGCACCACCTGATATTAGATTTCGACATTTAGGGACTCTTCCTTCTTGCCATTCTTCACTTTTAACTAAATTAATATAGTGAATTGGTCCCCCTGTAAAGTGATCAGGCTTAATTTGACATAATATTTTAGGGAAAGTGTTGGTTATTAATTCGGGTATTAATATATTCGTTAGTCCGCCACAACTAGAATAGTGCATGGTAGAAAATCCATAAGCAATCGACTGAATTAAAGCATCCAATTCTACTTCGCCAACATCGAAATTACCCCCATTCATTTGAGCTACAGCAATAGCATTCAAACTACTATCTAAAAGACATACTCCTTTAGGTATTCCCGTAGTGCCACTAGTACCAATGATTGTAGCAATATGATCTTGACTATAATATGGTGTTATATTTTCTTTATGAAATTTTTTTAGTTTAAAGAAATCATTTCCACTAATTAAATTACCCTTATTAGGAATAGATAATTTATTTTCTTTAGTTAGTTTATCTTTAACTAGGGCTAAAGTCCTAATAGCAGTTGGTAATGATTCTAAACCATTCAAATATAGTATACTATTAAGGTTGTCATCAAAACAATCAACGAATTTATCATAGAAACCACTATATACAGCTATATTTTTAATATTATTTTCATCTATTATTTTTTTTAAAACATTACTAGGTAACATTGGTGATATTGGATAAGGTATAGCTCCTAAAATATTAGTAGCATATATAAGTATCCTACTTTCTGGTACATTAGGTAAAATAAGTGGTACTATATCATTAGTTTTAATACCTAGTACTTTTAAAGATCTAGCACATTCTCTAATAGTTTCCAAAAATTCACCATACGTATATTTAGCAACAGCCTTTTTAAAATCATTATTACTAGTTCTTAGTTCAATAGCTGGTAAATCAAGTCTATCTTTATTACAATATTCTAAAAACTGAAATATTGACATTGAAGGCACCGTGGCTTTATCAGCACCTTTAGCATAATATTTTAACCATGGTCTATCTTTGGAAGCATATCCAGTTAAAATCTTATCGTTATTCATTTCTTCATTAATCTCATTTTCTTTTTCAAACGCATTTTTCATAAACATTCCCCCTCGAACTATGTATATACAATATACCATAAAATATAAAAAAACGCTGTACAAAAATATTAAAAACCTGTACTAGCGCTTTCAATGTGATTTATTTTACTACCTTTTTATCGTTTTGTCTACCTTTTTCTTTTTTAGAACTCTCCAAATAAAGCCCCTACTTATTATAAATGTCTATTGCTAATTCGAGAGCCAAAAACATAACTTCTTTCTTTTTATCCAATTTACTAAGGCCAGAAAGGCTTCTTTCATCCCACTCTGTACTATCTAAATTATCTCCAGCATAATAAAAAGTAAAATAATCTAACTTTTTTCTTTTACAAACAGAAGCAATGACTGAACCTTCCATTTCCACACAAACAGCACCATTATTTTTAAAATAACTAATCTTATCCTGCGTTTCTCGATAGAAAGCATCAGTTGTCCAAGTGGCTCCTTTAGTATAGTTAAAACCAAACTTATCTAATATCTTGATAAATTCACTTGTATACTTAGGGTTCATATCAATAGTATCACTATCTTCTATATAATGATAACTAGTTCCTTCTTCTCTAAAAGCCATAGTTGGTATAATAATTGAACAGTCCTCAATGGTACTATCTAAAACTCCACAATTGCCAAAGATAATGAACTTTTCTACACCCTGAGCAGCTAATTCTTCAATATCCGCACTTATTATAGGCCCACTAACCCCAGCCATAAAGAAAGTAATGTCCATATTTTTATACTTTAATATATATACATTTTTTTCAAAATTAGCAAGTGAAATATATCCTACTTCTACACATGGAAATTTTTCTATTACATCTTGAAATAAATGGCTAGAGAAAACTCCTACTGCAACTTTAGGAAGAATTATATTAGCGTTTTGTCCTTCTCTAAACTTTATACCTTTAGCTTTAATAAAACCTTCTTCATTACTATACCTTATCACTTCGTACCTCCTAGTTTTATTTATTAATTTGGTTCTTATAAATAGATATCAACTCTAACATTTCCTTGGCAATTCCATGGTCATCTCCAAACTCTAAAACATTATTTTTTAATTCTTCTTCAATAGTATCTAAGGGAATATAACGTAATTCAAAATTACCATCCAATTCATGCTCCGTATAAGAAGTATTTTCAAGTTTTGGTCTTTCATCGGTTTTAATTTCATAATAATATATTTCTATTTTTCTATTTTTGCCTTTGACAGGCCAATCTTTATAATATCCTAATTTTCTAGCAAAAGGTCTAATATTAGATATGTCTAAAGAAAGGCCAACTTCTTCTTGTAATTCACGTTTTACTGTATCGATGAGTTGTTCATTATCTTCAACATGACCACCTGGAAACTGATATTCATGATGGGAATAGCCAAGTAATATTTCTTTTTTAGAATTAATAAGTAATATCTTAACTCTTCCTACAACCTCAGTCATATCGCTATCATTTAAATGGTCTTTATTACTAACAATATCTATCACTTCTTAAAACTCCTATATCTCTTTATTAGCAATTTTATCTAAAATAAACTTAGTAAATTCTTCTTCACTTAAGGTCATAGTGCCTTGCTCTCCATATTTACGAAAACTTACACTCTTATTTTCTATTTCCTTATCACCAATGATAATAGAATAAGGAACTTTACTAGTTTGAGCTTCACGCATACGATAACTTAATTTTTCATTACGGCAGTCTAGATTAATTCGCATCTTTAAGTTTTCTAGTCGCTCCTTTAATTGGTTCGCATATTCTCCATGAACTTCTGGATTAACAGGAATAATTGTTAATTGTACTGGTGCAAGCCATAAAGGGAAAGCCCCTTTGGTCTCTTCAATAATAAAGGCTGTAAATCTATCAAATGTACCAAATATAGCTCTATGTAATACGACTGGAACTTGTTTTTCACCATTAGAATCAATATAACTTAAATCAAATCTTCTAGGTAATAAGAAGTCCAACTGACAAGTTGATAGAGTTATTTCTGGTCCAATTGCCGGTTTTACTTCTACATCTAATTTAGGTCCATAGAAAGCCGCTTCCCCTATGGCCTCATAGTAAGTACATCCTAAATCATTTAATACTTCACGTAATTTATTTTCAGCATTATCCCACATTTCATCATCATCAAAATATTTTTCTTTATCATTCTTATCGCGTAAAGATAATCTAAACTTATAATTTTTAATACCAAAGTCTTTATATACATCTAGAATCAATGATACTACTTTTTTAAACTCTTCCCCTATTTGTTCAGGTGTTACAAATAAATGAGCATCATTTTGACACATGCATCGAACACGCTCTAATCCTTTGACAGCACCACTTGCTTCATAACGAAAATCAGTAGCAAATTCCCCAATTCTAATAGGTAAGTCACGGTAAGAATGTAACTTGTTACCATATATTAACATGTGGTGTGGACAGTTCATAGGGCGTAAAACAAACTCTTCATCATCAACTTTCATTGATGGGAACATATTTTCTTTATAATGATCCCAATGTCCCGAGGTTTTATATAAATCAACTGTTCCAACGCAAGGCGTATATACATGGAGATATCCCATTTTTTGTTCTTTTTCATAAATATAATTTTCTAATTGCTTACGGATTATGGCACCATTTGGTAACCATAAAGGCATTCCTTTTCCCACTAAGTCATGATTCATAAAAATTTCTTGTTCCTTGCCTATTTTACGATGGTCACGCATAGATGCTTCTTCTAATTCCTGTAAATAATTATTTAAGTCTTCCTCATTATCAAAACATACTCCATATATTCTTTGAAGCATTTTATTTTTAGCGTCACCTTTCCAATAAGCTCCACTAAATTTTAATAATTTAAAATATTTTAATTCCTTAACTGACTCTACATGAGGTCCACGACAAAGATCAGTAAAATCTCCTTGCGTATAACAAGATATAACCGTACTATCCTCATCCATTCTAGAAATTAAATCAATTTTATAAGGGTCATTTTTAAACCTTTCTAAAGCCTCTTCTTTAGATATTTCTTCTCTTACTATTCTTTTACCATCTTTAGCAATCTTCTTCATTTCTTTTTCGATTCTTTCTAAATCTAACGAAGTAATAACATCATCCCCTAAGTCAATATCATAATAGAAACCTTCTTCTATTACTGGACCAACCCAAAACAAAGCATGAGGATATAAATGTTTTACAGCTTGCGCTAGTAAATGCGCACAAGAGTGGTTCATAACACTTAATTTTTCATTTTCTTTAATATTAATCATTTTTATTCATCCTTTCTTTATATCTATTTTTCTTTTTTAGCATTTTTTTAGTATATTTTAATGATACTGGATTATCTTTGGTTGTATAAGGGGGAGACAATTCATCTATTTTAGCTAGTAATACTTCTCTAGCCCTATCTTTAACTAAATCATTATTAGAAGTAGCTAAATTCCATAAATCATCTAAAGAAATATTATGTAATAATAACTCTAGGGAATACTTGTCAATAAAATGATTACTCTTGATTAAGTACTTAGCTAAAACATCTCCTAATGCTAAAGCTTTAACTCCATCACTTTTACAATACATTAAATAAATACTATCATAACTATCATCTTTATATCTATTAAATATTATTCTTCTTACTTCTTCATTAAAAGTAGCATCATTTTGTTGCTTAGATAAAGCCAATAAAATGCTTGTATCGTAATCCTTTAAAAGTGGTCTTCTCATATATTTCCCCCTAAAAATAAAAACTCCCATTATAATAACTATAATAGGAGTGAAATATCCACGGTACCATCCTTGGTTTAACTTAATTTAATAAATAACGGTTTATTCCGGAAACATCTTTCGAGTTCTGCTCCTAGGTAGTAATTATTATATTATTAACTATTTTCCACCACCAATAGTTCTCTATCTAAATCATATAATAATCGTGTCCTATTCATCACATTTCACTTGTAATTATAACATAAATATCCCATTTGTAAAGACCAATGCCTCTAATTAATTACTTACTATTAGAAACAAATGATTTTACATATTTCTTTATATCATCAATCTCACTAATTGATGACATCTCTTTTAATTTAGCACCAGAAAAATCTGTTAAGTGTGTCTCAACACCATCTATATTACCTATAATTTCTACACCATTTAATTTAGCGCCGTATAAACTTTTATCGTAAACTTTTTGAGGATTTAATTTAACTCCTTTAGTACCTGTAAAATCAACTAATTCTACATCTACATTATCAAATGAAACATTGCTTAAATCAATTTTCCTTTTCAAATTTTCCCAAGTATTACCACAATAATAATGTCCAACTATATTATATTCTGGCAAAGCATTTGTTTTTGAGGATGACAATGAATTGACAACTTCCAACATTAAGGCTTTTACTGCTTCTGGTGATACATGCTCAAATATTATTTCTTTCAGTAATTTTGGATCCATTTCTTTTAATAAAATTGGCTCCCCTTCATAATCTTTTAAAGTATCAATAAAAAATTCTTTCAATTCTTTTATTGCGTTTGCATTATATTTATCCATATACCCTCCATTCGTTATTTATTATACCATCAATATATTTTAAAAATCAATCAAAGGGCAACCCAAATATTTCTCATTGTTTTATTAAATTCCTGTGTTGACATGGTCTGTATTCCTTCAATTAATTTTATATTCATATCTTTAGCTCTTTGTCTAAAATCATTAGATGCCCTACTATTAGGACTTAATGAAGTAACAATAAGTACTTTCCTTGCGTATTTATCACCAAATTTATCGGCTACAGCAGTTAATTTATATAACTCTTCATTTCCTACTATCCCATTTTTACAAGATATAAAGATAGGAATACTACCTTTCATAGCTAAAACATCTATTTCATTTTCAGTATCATTTTCGCCTTCCTCAGTATGAATTTCTCCATCCCAATCAATAACAACACCATTCATGACATCATTATAAACAAAATTGCCCTCGTCATCTTTAACTTCTTTTAAAGTTTTATATATTTTCATTTCTAAAGATAATCCGGCCTTAGTTAAACATCTTTTAACCTGTTCATTCTTATAGGTAATTGTAAACAAGTCTTGGTTGGGATCATATTTATAAGATGTTATTAAACCATCTTGATACATTTTATTAAAAATATGTTTAATAAAGACAAAATGATTGCCATGAGCTTTTAATGAATTAGTAAGTGTTTTTAAAGATACTTTCGTATTAAGAGGGTCATCACTTTTTTTCCTATGGTCCTCTGCTACTTCCAAAATTCCTATTTGAGTATTCCAAAGTCGAACATCTTTTTTACATATATCCCATATTTTATCTATATCATTTTTAAAATCAGTATTAAGATCCCAATCATAAGTACCATTGGCTTTCACATCATCATAGACAATATCTCCACCATATATATAAATATTTTCCATAACTGATAAGTTCGGCAACTGCTCTTCAGCAATAGTAATACCATCTTGATCACAATCACAAATAGTATTATTTAAGATATTAAAGCGATGCATTTGAATATTTTTATGTTTATATCTCTCATAAATAATACCCATTGCTACTAAATAAAGTTCTCCGCCACCAGTTAAGTCAAAATAACAATTATCATAATCAGTCACAATCTCCGATAAGGCAGCAACCATATCTTGTAAATTATTCCTATTAATGGACCTACAAACAAATTCAATATCATAACCACGTCTTTTTAAAATATCTTTATATCTAGATGAATGCTTTGCTAATAATTTTTGTTTATCACCTAACATAATAACTCTTTTAGGTGGATTAATTAAACAAGTACAAATATTTTCAACATCAACTCTATCAAAAAATTCAACATAAGTAACATCACTAAAATGATTTGTTATTTCTTCCTTCTCTTTTTCTAAAGTGGCCATATTACCCCTCCCACTAAGTACATTAGTTAAGTTTATTTTAACTTTCTAATCAAAATATTGCAACTATTTCTTTAATTAGTTATAACTTCTTAATTTTAGTATGCATTCTAGCATGGTATCCACAGTGATTATAAAAATTAATCGCATTATCATTGTAAGCAAAAACATCAACCTTTACATATTCGCACCCTAAAGATTTAAAATGCTCTTCCATTTTAGTCATTAGAACTTTACCAATTCCCTTACTTCTTACTTTATTAGATACAATTAATTCTGTAATTTCACCTCTCTTAGGACACTTATAATCTAAATAATCTTGTTCATCATAGGGAAATATACATCCCATAATTAACCCTACGGCTCTACCATTTTCGATAGCTAAGTAACACTTACCTTGATATTGATTTACTCTTTCTAAATCCATAAGCGCCATTTTTTCTCTATAATCGGGATGAAGTATATCCAAGCAATCTTTATCTATAGAAATTATATATTTCTCTAATTCCACTAATAAATCTTTAACATCTTCTAAGTATTCTTGGTTATATTCAATTATTTCCATCTTAAATTATCTCCTTCAAATATTAAAGATTACATATAAAAATGTAATCCTTAGTTACTATTTTAATTTATTGTATCTAATTTAACACTTACTAATTTACTTACTCCTGACTCTTGCATAGTAATACCATACAATGTATTAGCATATTCCATAGTCTTCTTCTTATGAGTAATTAATAAGAATTGGGTCTTATTTTTATAATGATCTAAATATTTACCAAAATTATCAACATTGGCTTCATCTAAAGCTGCTTCTACTTCATCGAATAAGCAGAAAGGCACTACTCTTACATTTAAAATAGCAAAGATTAAACTAATAGCTGTAAGAGTTTTTTCACCACCAGATAATAAGGAAATAGAAGTTAATTTCTTTCCAGGAGGAGAAGCAATAATATCTATTCCTGTCTCTAAAATATTATCGGGATTAGTAAGTTTAAGAGTTGCTGTACCACCATGGAATAACTCACTAAATACTTTTTGGAATTCTTCTAAGATACGTTTAAAAGTAGATAAGAACTCTTCCTTCATAACTTCATCCATTTCCGCTATAATCTCTAACAAAGTGTCTTTAGCATTTAATAAATCCGTTCTTTGAGAATTTAAGAATTCATAACGCTCTGATACTCTTTTATAGTCTTCAATAGCAGCTAAATTAACCATTCCTAGGCGTTTAATGTTATTCTTATAGACATTGACATTATCTCTTGCCTCATTAGGATCTATCTCTAAAACATATCCTTCTTTAGCTTTTTCATAAGTTAACTCGTATTCTTCCCTTAAAGTATTTAAGTGATTATCTAGTCGTACATCTAATTTACTAGTTAATATTTCTTTTTCTTTTAGTTCTTGCTCTAGTTTAGAAAGTTGTGAGTTATTAAGTTTCGTTTTAGCTTCCATTTCTTCTATTTGATGAGACAAGTTATCCTTTTCTTTGGTTTTATTATCAATCTCTTTAATTAGTTCGTTCTTTTCTCTATTTACAGCATAGTAATCATTATATAGACGTTCTTCTTCTTTAGATAATGAAGAGTCAACTACATGACCTAAACTGTTTAATTCATTATTTATTTGTTCATAATGATTACCAACTTCTACTTTATGATTTTGCTTATTATGTAGTAATTCTTCTTGTTCTACTAAAACGGTCTTAGTATGAAGTAATTCATTCTCCATATTAGATAAATTATTAGTATCTTCTGTTAATTCTCTTTGTAACTCTATAATAGTTGATTCTAATTCTTTTTTATATCTAGCAAGATACTCTAATTCTTTTTTCTCACTAATAATACTCTTAGTAACAGTAACTGATCCACCAGTAATAGAACCCCCTACATGTACTACTTCACCACTTGTAGTAACAATTTTATAACGTTGACCAATTTTTTTACTAATACGGTTAGCTGTATCAATATCATCTACTAATAGAACATTACCTAGTTGATTAGTTACTACTCCATAGTATTGATCACTATATTTAATGACATTAGATAGTATATCAATATAACCTTTTTCTTTGGTTACAATATCTAAAGTATTAGGGTCTACTCCTTTAGGTTTAATAACCGATATAGGAAAGAAGGTGGCTCTACCCAAACGATTATCTCTTAAATATTCAATGGCCTTTTTAGCACTATCTTCATCATCAACTACAATAAATTGCTTACTAGATAATAATGCTACCTCTAAGGCTTTAGTATATTCATCACTTACTTCTATTAAATTACCTAATACTTGATGAATACCTTTAAGTCTAGGATTAGATAATACGGCTTTAACACTACTAGCTAGATTTCCACCTGAATTAATATACTCATTTAATACTTCAATCTTATGACTAGTATTAGCAAGTTCTCTATTTTTATTGTCGATTTCTATTAAAACTTTATCTTTCTTCGTCTTAGCATTATTAAAATCTAAATCTAGTTTATTAATTTTATCTCTTATTTCATCAATACGATTATTAAAATCCATAATATCTTTGTCTAATAAATATATCTCATTTTCTAATTTTAATTTTTCTTCTTTTAAATTAGCAATATTATCATGAATCTTACTATTAGAAGCATCATATTTACTACGTTCCTTAAAGATATTAATATAACCATTTAACTTCTCTTCTTTAGCCGTTAACTCTACTAATTTATTATTAAAGGTATTTAATTCTAGATTTAATTTATTTAAATTATTTTTACTTTCTAAAAATAAAGTGTCATCATTACTACCTTTAATATTTAAATTTAGTATCTGATTATTTAACTCTTCAATACTTTTTTTAGTCTCTTCATACTCATAGTTCATCTCGCCTATTTCATAAGCAATTAAAGCTACTTCTATATTTTCTAGTTTTTCCTTATTATCTAAATATTCTCTTGCTTTAGCACTTTGCTCTTTTAATGGTTCCACTTGAATTTCTAGTTCATTAATAATATCATTAACGCGATCTAAATTATTATTAGTGCGTTCTAATTTCCTAATAGCTTCTTCTTTTCTTCTTTTATATTTTAATACACCGGCAGCGCTTTCAAAAACGGTTCTACGTTCTTCCTGGGAATTAGATAATATTTTACTAATATCACCTTGGGAAATAATATTAAAAGCATCTTTACCAATACCACTATCCATAAATAAATCCGTTATATCTTTAAGTCTACACTTATCACCATTTAAGAAATATTCATTTTCACCAGTACGATATACTCTTCTTTTAACCGAAACTTCATTATACGGAATATTTAAATAATGGTCGCTATTATCAAATGTTAAGGAAACACTTGCTACATTTAATGGACCTCTTGATTTAGAACCTGAAAAAATAACATCACTCATTAGAGAGTCTCCACGTAAGGATTTAACTGATTGTTCTCCTAAAACCCATCTTACAGCATCGACAATATTACTCTTTCCACTACCATTTGGTCCCACAATACAAGTTGTCTTACCATCTAAATTTATAGTTAACTTATCCGCAAAAGACTTAAATCCAGAGGCACATATTTCTTTCAAGTACATACTACCACCCTATCTACTATAGAAATTGTAACATAAAGTTTTGAAATTAACAACAAAAAAGGACTTATAAAGTATTTATAAATCCTTACATGGCTTTTATTTATTCAATGATAAAATACGGACTTTACTTTTATCTTCTTTTACTTTATTGTAACAATCATTTATTAAGCTAACACTTATTTTATCTATAGCGTGTCTATCTAAATATTGGCTATCTCTAATAAAATTATGAAAAGAAGAGTTTGTATCTTCGATACTGTCTTCATCCATAAAAAGGAAAGATGCCCTTAAAAAACATTGAAGTAATATTACATGAGATAACATAGTAGGATTATTATAATCTAAATCACTTATTTCTACTAATTTAGATATTTGTTTAAAACAAGTATTTATACCATAGTTATCTCTTAATGATTGATAAAATTTCTCATCTTGCTTAAAACAATCGGAAATAAACTTAGAATTGAAATATAAATCATGTGGTAAATTAAAGTTATCGTTGATTAAAGCCTTTTCCATACGAGGACTTAAAAAAGCTATTTGATATTTAGTTAATATTAATGCCTCTTTTAAATTAGAATATACCGGTTCATCAATATAATTTTTTAACATAAATAAACAAGCTTTATAAAGATCGACAGTCAATTCTTTCTTTATGGCCCAATATCCATAGAAAATATTATCTGTTACTGTTAAATCCTTAAGACCTGCATCCTTCATAAAATCTTGAATATTACTAGATAATGCCTCCTTAGTCTTATCACAATTAGACAATACTATATCAAATAAATTACTAAGTATTCTCCTTTGAACTAGGTATTCATAGTCACAGTCAGTAATACTGTCCATATCGGGAGTAAAATCACCAGGTAATTGATGTTTATAAATATAGTTATTCCACGCGATAGCTTTATTATAATAAAAATCAAAAGCTTTATATTTACTTTGCTCAATATCAATAGCCATATTTAAATAACCTAATAATCTTTTATATTCATCACTATCTTTTTCTTCGTTAATTTCTAACTCACTTAATCTCTTATACAATCTATAAGTACCATTAGTAACTTTAGTTAAAAGCTCTAATTGTTCTATATCATCATTATTAAAATAATACGTCGCCATTATTACACCCTCTTTTGATATAATTATCTTTTACTAAGTGCTTATTTTAGCATATTTCATATTCCTTGTCTAGATAATACTTTCGTTTTAGTTATTAAAGGATAATATTCTAACCTTACTTTTATCTTCTTTGATTAAATTAAACGCTTCTCTTATTAATTGAGGACTAATAGTATCATGTGAATGTTTTTCTAAATAGGCTTCACTTTCAAGGAACCTATTAAACTCATAGTTAGCAATTTCTAATTCTTCTTCGTTCATAAAAAGGAACATTGATCTAAGAAAACATTGTCTTAAAAGCATAGAAGTAATTACCGTTGGATCATTATAATTATTATCACTAGTTGCTAATATTTTCTTGATATGCTCATCATACCTATCTTGAACATAATAGTTCTTATACTGATTGTATTCTTCATTACTTACTTGAGCTAAATCGGCCATTAATTTAGCTTTTAAATATAATGTGTTAGGCCCTACAAAATTATTGTCAATTAATATATTTTCAACATTCTCATTAGTAAAACTAACATTATATTTAGCCGCAAGCAATTCATACTTTAACTTATCATTCTTTTCTTTATTAATATATTCTTCTAAAAAATATAAATACGCTGTAAAAAGGTCACTATTAAAATACTTGATTATGGCGGCATTTTCATAAAACATTTGTGATTGCTCTAAGCCATTATTTTCATTGTTAAATAAACAGTTATGCACCTCATAATCATATACAATAGTATTTTTTAATGTAGTTAGCAATCTTCGCATATAACGATAGTCATAATTTAAAGTCATAAGGCTTTCAATATCAGTGGTATCAACAAGCTTATCTTTTCCTTCCCATTCGACTTTTTTTACTAAGAATATATACCAACCAATACTTTTAGGGGGAATTAATTGATATTCTTTATACTTAATATTTATATTAGATACCATCTCATTTAACATTTTAAGTTTTTGTTGATAATTACTAGAATCTTTTTGATTGGTAATCTCTAAGGCATATAACCTTTTATATAATTCATCTAATGATTGATACATTTTAATTAAGTTTGCTATTTGACAAATATCTTCAGCACTAAATTGATATGTTTCCATTAACTGACCTTCTTTACATACATTTATTACTAATATTACTATTCAAAAGATGGTAATTAGTAAATATGAAAAATATTTTAATCTAATGCTAACTTTTTGTCTAGTATTTTCCATTAAAAGATACTGATTTGAATAAAATAAAAAGACTTACAACTTCATATAAAATTGTAAGCTCTTTCTTTTAATTCATGGCATCTTTTCTTGAAAAGTTAAGTCGACCTTTTTTATCAGTGCCTATAGCTTTGACAATGATTTCATCACCTACTTTGACAACATCTTCAACTTTATCAACTCTATCCTTAGATAATTTAGAGATATGTACTAATCCTTCACATCCAGGCCATACTTGAACAAAGCATCCAAATTCTTCGATTGATACAACTTTAGCTGTATAAATTTTACCTTCTTCGACTTCTCTTACGATATTTTGTATCATTTCGGCTGTTTTATCAATAATATCTTGATCTTTGTGATAAATAATAACTTTACCATCGTCTTCTAGGTCTACTTTTACCGCATTGATATCACTAACACTTGTAACATTACTTGCTTCACAAATAATTTTAGTAATCATCTCTCCGCCTTTACCAATAACATCTTTAATCTTTTCTGGTTTAATCATAAAGGTTAAGGTCTTAGGAGCATATTTACTAACTTCAGGTCTAGGTTCACTAATTTGACTCTCCATAACATCTAGTACTTCCATACGTGCCGTTTTAGCTTGAGCCAAAGCCTCTTTTAAAATTTGTTTAGTAATTCCTTTAATCTTGATATCCATTTGTAGAGCACAAATACCATTTCTAGTTCCTGCTACTTTAAAGTCCATATCACCTAAATGGTCTTCCATTCCTTGAATATCAGTAAGAATAGTATAATCATCACCATCGGTAATAAGTCCCATAGCAATACCGGCAACTGGTGCTTTAATTGGCACACCTGCTGCCATTAATGACATACATCCAGCACAAATACTAGCTTGACTTGATGAACCATTACTTTCTAATATTTCGGATACGACACGAATTGTATATGGGAACTCTTCTTCACTAGGTATTACTTGAAGTAGAGCTTTTTCTCCTAACGCTCCATGTCCTATCTCACGCCTTCCTGGTGTACCATATCTTCCTGTTTCTCCTACTGAAAATTGTGGAAAGTTGTAATGAAGCATAAATCTTTTTTCATCTTCTAAGGATAATCCATCTAGAATTTGATGTTCACCTAAAGCTCCCAAAGTAGTAATTGATAAGCTTTGAGTTTGACCTCTTGTAAATAAGGCTGAACCGTGAGTTCTAGGCAAGATATCGATATCTGTTGATAAAGGGCGAATCTCTGTCATGCTTCTTCCATCAGCTCTTATTTTTTCTTTTACAACAATTCTTCTAAATAATTCATACTCTAATTCTTCTAAAGCTAACTTAACTTTAGTTAATAATTCTTCTTTTTCCGTATCTTTTAAATTCTCGTTTTCACTTTCATATTTAGCTACAACTTCCTCTTTAATCTTATCGATAGTAGCATACATTTCTAATTTATCTTTAATACGTAGAGCACTATCTAATTGATCTCGGCAAAGATTAGAAACCTCTTCTTTTAATTCACTAGTCACTTCTAGTTTTTCATATTCCATTTTTTCTTCGCCAATTTCCGCAATAATAGCCTCTTGGAAAGCAATTAATTCTTTAATAGCTTCATGTCCAAACATTAAAGCATCTAACATATCCTCTTCACTAACTTGCTTAGCACTAGACTCAACCATGTTAATAGCTTCTTTAGTTCCTGCTACCGTTAAATCAATATCAGATAATTCTAATTGCTCTACCGTTGGGTTAATAACAAATTCGCCATTAACACGACCTACTTTAACACCAGCAATAGGTCCATCAAAAGGTATTTTACTAATACAAGTAGCAAGACTGGATCCCAAAAGAGCGGTTATCTCTGGTGAGTTATCTTGTTCTACGGATAAAACCGTATTGACAATTTGAACTTCATTTCTAAAACCTTCTGGGAACAATGGTCGCATTGGTCTATCAATCATCCTAGCAGCAAGGGTTGCACTATCGGTAGGACGTCCCTCTCTTTTAATAAAACCTCCTGGAATTTTACCTACAGAATATAATTTTTCTTGATAAAGTACCATTAAAGGAAAGAAATCAGATAATATATTAGCGGTTTTACTTACAACGGCAGTTGATAAGATAACAGTATCGCCATATCTAACTAATACCGCACCATGGGCTTGTTTAGCAAGTTCCCCATGCTCAACAACAATCATCCTTCCCCTAAAATCTAATTTAAATATTTTTTTCATTTCTACATCTCCTTCTATAATTTTCAAAAAATAAAGACACTAAAAACAGTGTCTACTTTCTTAATCCTAATTTTTTGATTACTTCACGATATCCATTGATATCTTTCTTTGCAAGATAGTTAAGCAAGTTCTTTCTTTGACCTACCTTCTTTAAAAGTCCACGTCTTGAATGATAATCATGAGTATGTTCTTTTAAATGTTCGGTTAAAGCATTAATTTCTTCTGTAAGGATGGCAATTTGAATTTCAGTTGAACCTGTATCTTTTTCATCCTTAGCAAAATCTTTAATTATCTTTGCTTTTACTTCTTTAGTTAAAGCCATTTCTTATTCCTCCTTATATATTATTCACTATCCCCAAGTAATGGTCGGAATCATCCATTACCTAGAAGAAGCAAGCAACAATAATATAACTTATTTTAATTAATAAATCAAGTCTTTTTAAAGCATTTCATCAAAAATTGCTGAATTATGATCCAAAGCATTTATAACACTATCTTTTTCATACTGAGAAAATAACTTTTTAATGCTGCTAACAGGGAAATAAAAGATATCTATTCTTTCTAACATAAGTTTAGGTATATTTTTTATACCGTAATCTTTTAAGTAAGTAATGACTTCATCAACATTATCTTGGTTTAATAACAAAGTATCGATTGTATCAGAATCATATTTATTTAGTATGGCATCTATTTCTTCATCAGTAAAACCATTATTTTTTAAGAACATCATTGTTACCTCCTAACGACATACTAGCACTTATTGCTCCTTCTATTTTTTCAATTTGGTCCATATCTAACCATGAGTTATATAAACTAGCTACAAATAACATTTGATGTTGATCTTTTTCCTCAGCTGGTATTAAATCGGTCTTCATTAAAAATTCATAATTACGTAATAGTTTTTTCCTTGAAATAATTACCCCGTTAAAATTATATCCTAAGTTGCTATATTTATAATTTTCATCCAATTTTTTAATTACGGGATCATCAAGTGTTTCTGGTGAAATAGTACTTGGTGCGTAATCTTCTAATAATTGATTGTATTTGTTACCTTTTAATAATGTTTCGCTATCTTTTGGAATTAGTTCTTTAATTCTATCTTCGGCAACCTCGCAAGGTTTATTAAGGTCAAAAACAATAGTGCGAATATTTTGCGGATTTTTTTCGCTATGGATGGGAATTCCTTCCTTTTTCATCGCATACATTCTTTCAAAAATACCATCAATATGTGATGTTAACTTTGATGCATATCTATGAATATATTCTTCTTCACCTAACTCTATATATTTATCGGTTAATTCCATAATTCTAAATGATGATATTGCCGATAATGGGAAAGCCTTATCATCTATTGGATACTCATAAAGTTTAAGTTCATCAATATGGCGAAGCAAACATTTATGAGGTGAAGTAAGTAAATATACTTGGGTTTCTAGCAATTTTTTCTTATCGCGCCCTAAAGATTCTAATAATTCTAAATTACGTTTAAAATCTTTATTTCTTCCATTAACAGATAACAAGCGGTCCAAAGGTGATATAGGAGAAGTAGAATCGTCTGCTGGTCCTTTGTTTCTTTTCTTACGTTGGTCTGAAATATTACTTTTTTGAGTATCTGAAGTTTCAAAGAAAATGGCTTTATAACTTTTTAATAAATCGGCTGACACACCTTCATCTTTAAATAATTTACAACCTTCATCAATTAACTCACTACTTGATTGTAATAAAAATTTAGTTAAAATAGCTGCATTTTTCTTATCTTCGGTTAAAAAATCAAGTTTATTTCGTTCGATACTAGTAAAGATAGAATCAATCTTTATTAGATCACCATTCATCATTAATAAATTAACCATCTCATCACTTAGATTAGCCATATCATAATGATGTTTTTCAAAAATACTTGCCAATTCTTCTTTAGTAATGGCAGTAGCTGGTAATTCTTTTGGGGTTTCTTCAACTTTAGGCTCTTCTTTTAAGGTCTTAGTAGATTGTTTTTTATAACGCTCTACATTAAAACTTAATGCCTCATCAATATACGTTTCCTTTTTTTCTTCAGTAACCTTTAATAAAGCACACACTTCATTAAGTGTTTCATTATCGATATATCCACTATCTTGTAGCGCAATAAGTTTTTGTTCTACTTTATTATATAACTCTAAATTGTCTAGGCTGGCCTGGCTACTTTCTACTTTTCTCTCTAGCCTAGTTTTTCTTAAATTAGCACGGTCAATAAAATCTCTAATTTTATCTTTTTGGTCATCGACTAAACCGATATTGTTTGCCATCAAAAACTTTGAAGCTTTAAGGGTCGTTCTTAAACTATCTTCCTCATCTTTAGTTAAAATTTTTAATAATTGGTCAAATGTTTCATCATCAATCCTAGATAATACCGTTAAATCTTCCATGTCTGCATCTTTGAAAAGGTTATCTTTTATTAATGACAATTCTTTAGACATAGCACATGCCTCTTGGAAATTTTCCTCTATTTGTCGATATTTTTTAGCAATAAGACTTCTAAACTTTTCTATTATATTCATTTTTTTCATAAACTACTTATTCACCCTCTCCTAAGTAATTACTCATAATCATTACTAAGTGCTAACTCTTGTTGTTCTAAATAATCTAGTATTAATATTCCCAAGGGAAAATTCTTTTTGGATGCGCCAGATAAATAATCATTAACTACTCTCTTTTCAATATTTAAATCTTCACATATTTTTTTAGTAGTAATATTACTAAGATGTTTTCTGTAAATTACTTCTTCAAATATTTGATCGCCAACTATTGCTTGTTCTTCTTGTAAATTTCCCATCTAATAAGCACCTCCAACCGCTACTTTTACATTGCCTTTAGCTGATTCTTTTACCGAATCAACCAATACGGCTGAAATAGTTTCTGTTTTTTCGATATAATGCTTTAAAACATCTTCCTCCGTTATATGGGCTTTTATACTATCAATATCACAATTTTTTCTACGTGCTGCCAAAGTATTAATATATCTCTTAGGTCTATCTGCTTTCTTTGGTAAAATAGCAATTATTCCATATATATTATCGCTTAATTGAGCATAGACAACTCTTACTTGTTTATTACGTGAATTAGCTCTTAAATATCCTAAATCTCTTAAAGGAGCACAATTACTAAATTTACTGCTTCTGTAATCTCCCCTATCATTTTTTAATTGTTCAATTAAGACAAACGCATCTTCTAATGCCTGCTTATCATCGATTGATTCTACATCTTGAATAATACTATCGGTTAAAAATAACACTATATTACGACTTTCCATAGGGTTAGGGTTATATTCACTTAGTAATTGTAAAAATTTATTATCTAATATTTCGCCTACTTCTACTTTGGTAGCATCTTGCTCCATATCTATTAGTATTTGAGTATCCTCTTTGTATTCGGTCAATGCTTCTATTTGCATATTTAATTTGTCCAAATCAATTTTGTAAGTTTCATCTGTTTCAGGAATAAGTTCCTTTAGAGTTAATAGTTCAATATCTTTTAATGATATCAAGCCATCAATAATATTAGATAAAGCCGTTCCTCCAAAACAAGGTTCCCACTCATCTATTATTTGATTTACTTCTTCTTTAGTTTGGCATTTAGATATCAATTCAGAAACAGCTTTTAATGTATTTAATGTAGCTGGATTAAATTTACTCTCTAAATTATTTTCAATTTTGCTAATTTTTTTATCATATTCACTTAGAGGCTCATCTTCTTTAATATCATCTGGTAAAGTTTTAGCATAAATGTTATTATTCTTGTTATTAATTTCCATCTTTATTGCAATTCTATCTTGAACTGATATACCATGACGCTTAAACACTTCATTAAGAGCGGTAAATTGATCTACTGGTTTTTCTTCATCGGTTAACTCTTCCTTTAAAGTGCATAATTCTCCATAAAAAACATCACTGTATACACTTTCAGCAACTTGATCACTAAAAGTATCCTTTTGATTTTCTAGTGTCTCTTTCACTTTGGCAACAAACTGCTCCACGTTTGATATTTGAGGAACGGCCTCCTTACCAAACTGACAGTATGCATCATAAATAATCCTACTTTGGGCCATTTCTGCTATCAAAGAAGAATCCATTCCGATGGCCTTAGTTACATAATCAAAAGAAGTGCTATCTAAATTGTACAATCCAAAAGGATTAGTTAAAGTGGCATCAATTATTTTTTGCAATTTGCCTATTTCTTTCCTTAACTCCTCATTCTTTTGGGCTCCACGTTCTAAAGATTCAATTTCTTCATTTAATATTTTTAATAGTTCATCAATAATCATATAAGCCTCCGATTATGATATAATTATATCATTAACTAGTTATATAGGCAAGAAAAAAAGAGCATTTGCTCTTAATAATTTCTATTTCTTAAGAATGGTGGTAATTCATATTCTCCACTTTGATCGCTGCTGTCTTCATCATCATCGCCATTAGCAGTAATAAGTGGTGGAACATCAGCTTCTTTTATTCTTCTAGTTGGTGTTTGAGCTGCATTATAAAGTGGCTCTTTATTATTTTTGTCAAAACCTGTAGCTATTACCGTTACGATTACTTCATCAGTTAAATTTTCATTAATAACTGAACCAAATATAGTATTAATGTCTGTATTAGCTGCAGCACGAACTACTTCAGCAGCCTGTTCTGCTTCAAATAAAGTCAAATTCATGCCACCAGTAATATTAATAATAGCATCTGTAGCTCCAGAAATAGATGTTTCTAGAAGTGGGCTTGACACAGCTTGCTTTGCAGCTTCGATGGCCCTATCTTCACCCATACCAATACCGATACCGATAATAGCATTTCCTGATTTTTGCATAACAGCTTTCACATCAGCAAAATCTAGGTTTACTAAACCAACTACCGCTATTAAATCAGATATTGATTGAACTCCTCTTCGTAGAACATTATCTACCTCTTTAAATGCTTCTAACATTGGTGTAGTTTTATCAATAATTTCTCTTAATCTATCATTAGGAATAACAATTAACGTATCAACATGTTTTTTTAATTCTTCGATTCCGGCCATTGCATTTTCCATTCTCTTTCTTCCCTCGAAAGTAAATGGTTTAGTAACAATAGCTACAGTCAACGCACCTAAGGCTTGCGCAATTTCAGCAACGACTGGTGCCGCTCCTGATCCTGTTCCTCCGCCCATTCCACAAGTAACAAAGACCATGTCAGCTCCAGCAAGAGCATCTTCAATCTCTTTCTTTGACTCTACTGCCGCTTCTCTTCCTACCTCAGGGTTAGCTCCAGCCCCTAGACCATCTGTAAGATTAGCGCCTATTTGAATTTTTATATCCGCTTGTGAATTATTAAGTACTTGTAAGTCCGTATTGGCTACAATAAATTCAACACCCTTAACACCTGACTCAATCATTCTGTTAACAGCGTTACCTCCGCCACCACCAATACCAATAACTTTAATTTTAGCCAACTGATCCATTTCTAATGCTCCAAACATTCCGATTCCTCCTTAGTTTCCAGTAAAGTATCCAAATACCTTACTAACAATCGTATCATTCGTTGTTTTTTTCATATTTTTTCTATTATTTAACATTTCATTTATTGCTTCATCATCAAACATCGAACCATTTTGATCTCTTAATTTAGACTTTTCATGATAATACTTAATAAGTCCAACTACACTAGAGTATTTATTATCTCTAATACCCACTATTGTCATGTTTAATGTACTTGCATTAATACCAAGAGTATTCTCAACGACATAACTAAATCCCGTTAACTCTGTAATACCACCTGTAACAATTATATAACTTATTTTTCTATTTGTTAAGTTATTTATTTGTTTTTTAGCAAGTTTTAATAATTCAATTACTCTTGATTCAACTATTTCTGATATTTCATATTGATTAATAATAACACGGTCACCATTTTTAGTTTCTATCTCTAACACATCATTAACATCGGCATATCTTCTACTACAAACAGCAAAATTTTCTTTTAAAGTTCTAGAAGTAGTTAAATCTACCCCATAAATATACGATATATCTTTATCTATATTTTTACTTCCCAACTCAATACTATCCTGTTTGATGATGATACCTTTATTAAAAATGGATACATCAATTATATCACTACCAACATTGATGACAGCCCCCAAGACTTTATCCATCTCTTTATTTCTAGCGCAGTAGTAATCGCCAATACTGCCAAAAGCAATATCTACTACTTCTATTCCACAAGTATCAAACACCTCTAAAAAAGGAATAATATTTTTTTGCGGAGCAGTAACTAAAACGGCTTTTACTTCTAAATATTCACAAGAAACCCCTCGTGGATCTAATAGGCCTTCTTCTTTGTCCGCCGTAAAAGTAATTGGTATAATGGTAACTAAACTTTCTTTATTAGGAATTTTTTCAATAACCGCATCTTCTAAAGCCTTAGTTATGTCTGCGCCAGTTACTATTTTGTCTGGCGAAGTTATCTTGGTTGTGCCTGAAGTCACACTAAAACTTCTTTGATTAGTTGCAACAGTGACAACGGCTTTATTGATTTTAACACCTAGAATTGGTTCAATCTCTTTAATGGCTAATTTTAAGGAATTGGCCACCAATTCTTTATCAGTTATTAAGCCTTTTTTTATGCCTGTTGTTCTAACGCTTGTAGCAGCAAAAACATGAAATTTATCGTTTAAGATTTCGCCTACTACGACTTTGATACTATCGCTTCCAATATCTATACCAGTATAAATATCTCTCATATCATCGCTCCTACTTTCAAGATATATTATACTATATTTTAGTTTTATTTCAAATACTTTTTAGAAAAGATAAAAGATTAGCCATACGCTAACCTTTTATCAAGATAATTAAGCTTTATTGAATTTATCTATTAAAGACAAAAATTCATTTTTAATTTCTTCTAAACGATGTATATTTGTGGCTTCAAATCTAGTTGTAATATTGGGTCCTGTGTTACTACATCTTACTAAGGCCCAACCATCATCAAAACTCACTCTAACCCCATCAATCATTTCTGTTTTATAATTTTTACTAAGGCAATAATCTTTTACCTTTTCTATAACTTCAAATTTAATATCATCACGTGAAGGTATTTTTATTTCTGGTGTTGATTCATAATTGGAAATACCTTCTAATAGTTCACTTACTGATTTATTAGTTGTAGATAAAATTTCTATTAATCTTAAACCGGCATAAAGTCCTGAATCAATACCTTTGAATCTATCTCTAAAATAAACATGACCAGATAATTCCCCACCAAAAGGTATATCAAGTTCTTGAATTTTAGCTTTAACATAAGAATTACCAGTTCTATAGCAAAGAGGTGTTCCACCCAATTTAATTATTTCATCTTCTAAGGCTTTAGAACATTTAACATCATATAGAAAAGTTTTGTTTTTAACTTTATTAATAATATCCCGAATAATAATAATCATATATTTATCAGTAGCAATATAGTTACCTTTTTCATCAATAATTCCTAATCTATCACCATCACCATCAAAAGCAATACCTAAGTCGGCTTTAGTTTCCAATACCTTGCGTTTCAAATCTTCTAAGTTGGCTTCAACTCCTGGATCTGGATGATGATGAGGAAAATTAGCATCACTTTCACCATATAATATTTCTAAATCAATAGGAAACCTATAATAAATATCTTTAGCAATGCAAGAGGTAGTTCCATTTCCTAAATCCAGTACTACTTTTAAAGGTCTCTTGCCTAATTTAATAGAAGATAACATTAATTCGATATATTCATCTCTTATATCATATTTAGTTAATCTTCCTTGCCCTTGACTAAATGCATTTTGTAAAGTAAAATTCATAAACTCTGTAATCATTTCGCCCCTAGCATTACCTCTTTCATCAAAGGCTATTTTAAACCCATTGTCATCTTTAGGGTTGTGACTAGCTGTCACCATTACACCACTAGGAATTCCTTTTTGAATACATGCATAATAATACATAGGCGTTGTAACTAAACCTAAATCAATAACATCAACACCTGTTGATAGTATCCCTTCTATCAAAAAAGAAGAAAGTTCTTGTGAAGAAAATCTATTATCCCTACCTACTATACACTTTCTTTTACCTAATTTTTGTATGTATGTTCCAAAACTTTTACCAATAACAAAAGCTACTTCTCTATTTATATCTTTAGGATATTTACCCCTAATATCATATGCTCTAAATATGTTATGATTAATAACCATATAACCCCCTTTATTGCACTTGATTAACAGTACATTCAAAACCATTTTGACTATAATAATCACGTTGTACTGCTAATACGCCAATGTGATTAGCCAATAATTCTTCATCACCATAATTATAGTTATAGAAGTCAAAACTTAAAGTATATGTATTACCATTTTCATTAGCTATAACATTAGGGATATTTTTTAGAGCTTCATATTCTTCAATAACAACACCTTCACTAGGTAATCCACTTTCATTTTCATTAATAATATAACTAAACACCGAATCATGAATTGTATCATCATAATAATTAGTGGTTATTGTATTAGTCAATTGATAATCACCAAAATCATCAGTTTTAGAACATGCTAAATTCATAATAATTGGTAGTGGTTCTTCTTCTATTACCTCTTCTTTAGGATATAACACTCTAAATAATGGTGGTATTATAATAAATATTAATAATACCAATATTCCTAAATAACACAACATTCTTATAGTTCCTGTATCATTTTTTACATTCATAATGTAGCCTCCTATACTATTAATATAGTAGCATAATTTTCCATAAAAAAAAAGTCATAGACTTTTTTTATTTATTTAATTCTTTTAATAATTCGATTACTTTACGCATTTGTAAATCATAACTAATCATTTCTACTCCACCAAAGGCTTTTAGAAACTCTTCTTTTTCCATCTTGTATTTTTCGGCTAGGGAATCAGCTTCTTTATTAGCGTCTTCAGGAGTAATTTCTATTTTTTCTAAAGTGGCAATTTCTTCCAACATTAAGCGATATAATACATGATTATATGCTTCTTTTTCCAAGTGACTTTTTAAATCTTTTTCATTAGATTTAGTAAATTGATAATATAAATCTAAAGATAATCCTTGCATTTTAATTTGTTCTTCAAATCTATGGAACAATCTATCAACTTCTTCATCAACCATTTCTTCTGGTATATCAACTTCTGTATTTTTTCCAACGGCTTCTAATAATTTATCAACATACTCATTTTCTGTATCAACTTCTTTATGAGCTTTTAAATGTTCCTCAATTTCTTTTTCTAATGATTCTTTGCTATTAACTCCTTCCATACCAAGGTCTTCAAATAACTCATCATCCAATTCTCTTTCAATTTTCTCTTTAATTTCATTAACTTTAACTTTGAAAGTTGCTTTTGCGCCCTTTAATTCACTAACGGGATATTCCTCTGGGAAAGTAACCTCTATTTCTTTTTCTTCTCCTTGATGCATACCAATTAATTGTTCTTCAAATCCAGGAATAAAGGAACCACTACCTATTTCTAGTTCATAATTTTCTCCTTTACCACCTTCAAAAGCTACCCCATCTTTAAATCCTTCAAAATCAATGATAGCAATATTACCATTTTCTACAGTACCATCTTCTTTAGTCTTTAATTCGCTGTACTGTTCTAAAAGATGATGAATTTCATGATCAATTTCTTCTTTGGATACTACCACTTCTTCTTTTTTAACGCCTAATCCCTTGTATTTTTTGATTTTTACTTCTGGTTTAGTAATAAATTCAAAAGTCAATTCTACACCATCTTCATTAACACTCTTTATATTTAATTTTGGTTGAACGACTGGTACTAATTTAGATTCATTTAAGGCTTTAACATATGCATCTTCAATGACATAGTCTACAGCTGGAAAATAAAGTCTTTCTTTACCAAATCTTTTTTCAAAAATATCTCTAGGTACTTTACCTTTTCTAAAACCATCAACATTTACCTTTTTTACTTCTTCAGTAAATGCTTTATCTAGCGCTTGTTTCCAAGAGTCTCCCTCTATTTTTATTGTAACTTCATGCTTATTTTCTTTATTTGCCATTTCTAGCACCTCCAATACTTCTATATTATATATTAAATAAAATGTTAATTCAAGATTTTTTAGCTTTTAGCTTTTACATATTTAAAGTACAATATACTGGTAATTATTACCATTTGACTTTTCAAGCCGGTACTTGTACAATTAGTTTTGAAAAGATAACTTATAGTTAACTTTTCAAAAGTGCTAAAGTATCTTTTTATGAAAAGTTTTTAATTATAGTAAAAATATGAATAAAAATGTTATACAATTATCACGCATAAATCCAAGCAGTAAAATTTAAAAGACCATCATCTAACTTTTTAAATATTACAAATGCGTAAAACCAATATTAATCGGCTATAATTGAAGTACTTTTCAAAAAAAATAAGTTCGGAATATCCGAACTTATTTTAGTTATGCATGCATCTTTTTATAACTTACTAACATTATACCGGCAACGGCTACAATAGCTATACCTATAATAATGGTATTATCACCAGTACTTGGGGATGTAACATCATCATCGCATGGTTGGAAGATAATTACTTTATTTTGATATATAGGACCAGAACCTGCCTTTGTAACTTCAATCCATAATACAAAATGTTTTTCTTCATCAATACTAGAAGTATCTAATGGTACAGTATTTCCTTCAGAATCTAACCAATTGGCCGTATATCCTGGTAATAATTTTTGCTTAGAATTTTCATACTCAGCCATCTTTTGAGAATATGCTTGTTTTTCTTCTGGACCAGCACTATCCTCTGGTTTATTTTCGTTTTGATAGTTTATTTGTTCATTTAAAATAGCTGTATATGCTACATACGTGTCATTTTCAATTTCTACATATTGATATCTTAATTTGTAATTTGAACCATAACTTGCATCTATTTCTATTTTATTCTCACCGGTAACATATCCATCAGTAGTTGGCATTTTTATAATTCCATTAGAATCTAATGTTACTTCGTGAGCGTATACTGTTGGTACACTCATAAAAATAGCTATCGCTAATAACATGCATAATGTTTTAAATTTTTTCATATCTAAATCCTCCTCTATTCTGAATATAGAATATCAATAAGCAATCATTTTGTAAATATTTTTAAATTAAAAAAGTGTCTATATGACACCTCTTTACACTTATTTTACCTCAGTAATTTCAATTTTATACACGCCATTAGGACTTTGTACTTCAACTATATCACCAACGCGCTTATTCATAATAGCTTTAGCAATTGGACTTTCATTAGATATTTTACTCATGAATGGATCTGCTTCTTGACTACCTACAATTTGGTACTCATCAATCTCATCTTCATCATCACAATATTTAATACTAACAGTAGAACCAAGACCAACTACATCACTATTGCTCTTTTCAATAATTTCAATATTTTCTAACATTTTCTCTATTCTTTTAATACGTCCTTCTATTTCAGCTTGATCATTCTTAGCAGCATCATAGTCAGCATTTTCGGATAAATCACCTAATGCTCTTGCCTCTTTAATAGCTTGAATGTTCTCAGGACGTTTTACATTTATTAATTCATCTAATTCTTTTTTTAATTCATCTAATCCTTCTTGAGTTAAATATATTTTTTTATCTTTCATAAATATCACCTCTTTTTTGTATACTTTAACATGTTACTACATATCACCATTTTTGTCAAGTTAAATTAGTTAACAGGCTGCTTGTTAATATGCTCATAACTACTCTTAAAATAATCATCAGTCATACCAGCTATAAAATCAATCACAATTCTTTTATTAGATGAATTTTTTACATAATTACTACTCATTTTATCAAGAAATAGTTTATAAATATCACTTTCCATATTCTTATTTTCTAAATCCCATAAATATTTATCAAATAAACTACGAAACGCCTTTCTATAATAATTAATATGCTCTAAGTCATTGGCTTTATTATAAATATTTTGATAATTAAAATTTTTTAATTTAAAAATAGCCTCATATACTTCTTCACTTAATTTAATATATGGTTTGTTATAACTATTATTAATAATATCCAAAATAATAGTATTGACAATACTTCTATTATCGTTTCCTAAAACAGCTACAATATCTTTTGGAATACTAGCTCTATCTAGTGCTCCTACTTGAATAGCGTCTTCAATATCCCGACCAATATAAGCAATAATATCAGAAATTCTTACTACACATCCTTCTAAAGTCATTGGGTGGACAGTTTTGGCTACTTCTTTATCTTTATAACAGTCTTGATATTCCCTAAAGAAATCCTCCATAGTTTTCTTAGTATTAGGTCTATAAATATTATTTAACATTTCTCCATTATGACACAAAATACCATCTAACACTTGAATAGATAGATTACTTCCATTACCATTATTATCTAAGGTTAAATAAGTCCTAACGCTTTGAACATTATGCATAAAATATTCTCCTAACTCTGCAAGAGATATTTCATTCAAAATTGATTCTCCAACATGGCCTATAGGAGTATGACCAATATCATGACCCAAGGCAATTGCTTCAATCAAATCTTCATTTAAGTTCAAACACCTACCAATAGTACGAGCAATCTTACTAACTAATTGAACGTGAACAATACGCTTGGATATATGATCATTATCCATAAAGGAAAATACTTGTGTCTTATCCATATATCTAGTATATGAAATACTATGAATAATTCTATCAATATCGTGAAAAAAAGGTGTCCTTATATCAAAAGGTTCTTCTTTTACTCTTATAGAATCTATACTTTTAATCGCATATTTTGATAGACTATCTTCCCTTTTTAATAAATTTTCTCTAATTTTCTTAAAATCCATACCTATACCACTTTCTTTCTTAACATAGAGTATTCTAAAATATTGCCATCTACTTCTAGTTTTATTACTTCTTCTGGATGTCTAGCTACTTCTATTTCATTCATATCATTATCATACATTTTATTAATCGTAAATGAATATATATCACCATTTGGTGTAAATAATTCTACTTCATCACCTACTTGGAAATAATTTCTTTCAAGTAATGTTACGATTTTATTTTTTTTATCATACCCAGTCACTAATCCCAAGAAATCTTGATTAGAAACTTCTTGTCTTCCCGTATAGTATTGATCATTATAATCAGCTTCGTGATCTAAATAATGACAGGAAGTTTCCCTATTGGCAACTTTTGATAAAACTTTTTCTTGATAACTGAACTCTTCTTCCGTTAATCTCTTATCGTAGTAAGCATCAATTATTTTCCGATAGCAACCAATAACAGTTGCTAAATAATATAAAGAACGCATTCTTCCTTCTACTTTCAATGAAGATACCCCCATGTCAATTAAAATAGGAATATACCTAGAAGCATTCAAATCTTTGGTTGCCATCGTAAACTTTTCTTTTTCTTCATCTATATTGAAAGCAAAACGACATACTTGACTACAACCACCACGATTAGAATCACGATTAGTTAAATAATTAGATAAAGCACACCTACCACTATAAAAAGTACACATAGCCCCATGTATAAAGACCTCAATATCCATATCTACATTATCAATGATATTCTGTATTTCCCGTAAAGATAATTCTCTAGCTAATACTACTCTATCTACACCTTCATTTTTAAAATATTTAATTGCTTCGGCATTAGTAGTAGAACCTTGGGTACTCAAATGAACTTCTACTTGAGGAAAATTAGTCTTTATATATTGAATAATAAAAGGATCACTTACAATAAAGGCATCTATACCGCAGCCTACTACATCTTCAATATATTTATAAACACCCTCGATATCTTCATTATGAAAAACAATATTAAGAGTAAGATATACTTTTTTATCAAGAGAATGAGCAAAAGTACAAGCTTCTTTTATTTCAGCAAGTGAAAAATTAGTGGCATTAGCTCTTAGACTATAATCTCTACCACCTATGTACACAGCATCAGCTCCATATAATAATGTTATCTTTAAACGTTCCAAATCTCCGGCTGGAGACAATAACTCAATCTTTTTTTTCATCTTTTTTCACCTTAAATATTGTCTTTTTATCAAAAAATGTTGTATTGTTACCAATTAACTTTTGAATATCCTCACACCTAGCTTTACTACCACTAATCATTACATCTTTAACTAAAGGAATTAACTGTTCTAATAAAGCCTGACTTAAACCATAAGTATGAATAACTCCATATTCTATTCCCACTTTAATTAGGTCATTAATAAATGAAGTACCATTAGTCACATCACCATTTAATATACAAGTACCGTATTCATTTTCCCTTACTATATAGTTCTTATCATTTTCCCAAATAATTTTATCTTGACCATCATAGTCTTTATGAATACTGGTATAATAATTAGTAAGTAATTTACGTTTAGAATGAGACATTATAGAGTGCCCTATCAAAAAGGTAAATAGCTGCATCTTCGTGTGTCTTTTTATTTCCATCATTTCATCTATAGTTATTTCACTAGATAAAAATCCATATTCTACCCCTTTATTAAAATAATAATTACAAGTATTATAATTAGTAACCATATGAGTTTGATGCCATACTAAGCTATAATTAAAACTATATTTGTGGTAAATATTTAAAACACTTAAATCATAAAATAGAACACCTTTAATAGATATATTATCCAATTCAAGCATCTTTTTTTCTAATTCTTTTAACTCACTATTAAAAATGGTCTTATTAATACTTATAAATATTTCCGTATTAGGATACTTATTAACTATATGTTTAATATCTTCAATACTTAGTTCTAGGTAATTAATAGAAAATTTTTCCAATCCCAAAATCAAAGCATCAGCACCTTTTTCTATATACATACCTATATCATCTTTATTACTAGGAACAACTACTAATTTCATACTAACCTCAATATTTATATAAACTTTTTACATATTACATAATTATACCAAAGAACTTTAGCAAGTCAACTATACAAGATTCCTCTTCTAAAGAGCGCCTATATATTTAGGTATTCTTCTTATTTATAACATATCATCAATTGATTGTAGCTTATTATCCATAATAGAATATAAATATACATGCACTTCCTTATTTAATTTGTTACTAATATAATTTTTATAACCATTTAATTGTTTATAATAAGCTTCATCATCAATATGTTTCAACTTATAATCAACAATTATTACTTTATCTTTATATTCTAAAAGTAAGTCGATAATACCATGATAATTACCATCAATAAATTCATATTCTTTATATATTTTAGCATTTTGAAAGTCAAGTCCACTATTTAAGAATGAATTTATATAATGTTGATACTCTTCTTCAATATCATCTAACTTAGGATTTTTAAAATCAATGGCCTCTAATAAATAATGCATGTATTCACCAAATGCTAACTTATCTTTTAATTCCTTACTAGTAATATCGCTAATTTCTTTAGAAAAATGTTCATTAGCTACTTCTTTATTATCAATAACTATCTCTTTAAAAGATAATTCTTCTTTCGTTTTTTGAATATGACTTATATAATTACTCTTTCTAATTAAATTATAATCTTTAGTTAATCCCAAAGTATTAATATCAATATTAACTATATATTTTTCTATAGTATGATAAATACTTTTTAAAATATCTTGGAATGATCTATATCCTAATTTAATAGAATCATCAATTTCATCAAAAGCATCATCACTTTCCATATTACTTACTAAAATCATTTTTTCTTTAGCCCTTGTTAAAGCTACATAGAATAATCTTATCTTTTCACTTACTTCTTCCTTAAGATAATCTTCTTTTAATAAATATTTATAAATTGTATTACTAATTCCTTCATCAAAATAAGGAGTAATGATACCATACTTATTGTCATATAAAAACTTTTCTTTTAAATCACTTATATTAAACTTGGCATAAAGTCCTGAGTAATAACAAATATGATACTCTAAACCTTTAGATTTATGAATAGTCATAATCTTAACACTATCACTATTATCATCTGCCATACTAACTTTAATATCATAATTATCATTTATTAAAGTATCTAAATAATGATAAAAATCTATAATAGTGTATCCTGCTTCTGATAGTGATGAACTTAAATTAATTAAATATTCATACCTAACCATTCTAGATGTTATATCCCCTACTAAATCTAATTTAGAATAAATAGCAAATTTATCAATTATTTCTTCTAAAAGTTCTCTTGGAGTAAGGCTTTCAAAGTTAGGCAATATCTCTTCCACCGTCTTCATAATAGATGAATCTAAATAATTGTTATTACTTAAATAATCAAATATTTCTTGATCAGTATATGAAAACAAAAAACTTCTAGCAATACTTACAAAACTATATTTAAAGTCATTACTATAATCTTTATTATAAGCATTAATAATTAAAGAAATAATATTCTTAATAATTAAAGTATCCATCTCATTAGTAATAGAAGTATCCGTATATTTCGTTAATGGTATTTTCAAATAACTAAAGATTTTCTTATATAAATCAAATTTAGAAGTGCGATCCATTAAAATAACAAAATCATTATAAGTAATATCTCTAATTACCTTAGCATCTTTATCAAAGACTTTATATTTATTATCTACTTTATTTTTTATATCATTAGCAATAATAAATATTTCTACCTCTTCTTTACTAAATTCTATATCTTTTGGATAATTATAATTAATTAGTTCAAAATTATTATTTTGATTGGTACTTCCTTTTTCAATATAAGAATTATTGCCAAATACCATTTGGTGTTCTTTTTTATAATTGGCTCCTCCTATATCATCATCCATAATTAAGTTAAAGATTAAGTTAATGTTATCTAATACTTCCATACGTGAACGAAAATTTTTATTTAAATCTATTTTTATACCACCATCTAGGGAAGCATAATGATCATATTTATTTTTGAATATATAGGGGTTAGCATTTCTAAAGCGGTAAATAGATTGTTTTATATCGCCAACCATATAAACATTATTATTTTCAATTAAAGAAATGAAATTTTCTTGTAAATCACTAGTATCTTGATATTCATCGACCATTATTTCTTTAAAATAATGTTTTAGTTCATCTCTTACTTCCTTATTTTCTTTAACAATCTTAATAGCCATTTTACTAATGTCAGTAAACTCATATAAATTGTTTGTATTCTTCCACCTATCTAGTCTTTTATCCAACTCTAAGATAATGTTAATAATAATGGTTATATAATCTTTAGTAAGATAAATAGAGTGTTTAATATCTTCTTCATCCTTAAATGTTAAATAACTATTAATTTCTTTCAAGGATAATGATATCTCTTCTTTTATCTTTTTAGTGTCTTCCATACATCCTTTAGGTAAATTGGGAAGTCTTATAGCAATATTATTTAATATTTCATTATAACTAGAAGCATTAAGTAACGGCGTTAATACTTCATAAATACTATCAAGGTATTCAATATCGACAAAAGAGGATAATGATTCTAATTTTGATTTAATTTTATTAATTTTATTTATTAACATATTAGTAAACTTGGCAATACTAGTATCAATATAATGATTATTAAAATATTGGGTTAAGTAACTTTCTAAGTATTCCCTCTTATCATACTTTAGATCTAATTTAGAAGAAATAGAGATAATATATTTTTTAATATCACTATCATCTTTTGTACAAAAGTCCCCAATTAATTTTAAAAATAAAGGATCTTTTGCTTGATATAATTCTTCAAAAAGATTATCAATTATTTTATTTTTTTCCAAATAAATAATACTGGCATCGGTAATTGATACATCCTTAGGAATATTTAATATATAATGATATTTTTTTACTACGGATAGAGCATAACTATCAAAGGTTGTAATATAACTACTATCGACATATTCTAATTGTTTGGTTAAAGATTCCTCACTAGCTATTTTCTTACGAATTCGCTCTTTCATTTCAAAGGCTGCTGCTTTAGTAAAAGTTAAAATTAATAATTCATTAACATTAATCCCATCTTTTAATTTTCTTATAACACGTTCAGATAAAACAGCTGTCTTACCACTACCAGCTCCCGCTGATACAATAATATTAGTACCCTCTTTTTCAATTGCCTCTTTTTGTTCCTCGGTTGGTATCCATTTAGCCATTATCTTCACCTCCTAGAAAACTAAAATCTTGATATTCTTTTAAATTTACAATATCTTCTTCCCTCATATAACATAAATCATGAAATTTACAGAAAGCACATCCAGTTAATTCTTGACCAATACGCTTAGGATTAATATCAAATTTAGCCTTAGTAATATTCTCTATGGCTTCATCAATCTTACTATTAACTAAACTTATTAATAACTTTATCTTTTCATCTTCAATTACTTTGGCATAACTATAAAATCCTTTACTAGATATCTTCATACTCTTAATAAAAGTACTATTTTGGTAAGTTGGATCAAATCTTGCTAAAGCTCCTTCATCAGTAGTACTATACCCTACTAACTTTAAATTATCTTGTTTTTGTTCTTTATAAGTTTTATTAAGACTCCTATTAATTTCTCCATGTAAAATTTTTTGCAAATAGAAACCAACAAAATTAGGATTACTAAATAAAGTACTATATTTAACTAGATATAAATATACTGGTAATTGCATATCTATACCATATATAGTATTAAATAAATTAGTATTAGGGTTTCCCGTCTTATAATCAATGATAGCAATTAAGTCACTTCCATCTATATTTTTATACATAATTTTATCGACAATCCCCATAAAAGTAACATTCATGTTATCATGGCTCTTATCAATATATATTTTCTTCTCTAACATATGATTAGTAAGACCTGTTTCTTGATGTAATCTTTTTACCTCTGTAATAATTAATTTTAATTCTTCTTTTAATTTAATTAAGAAAAATTGCTCACTTACTAATAAAGGTTTATCTTTAATATAGTTATCCCATTCTGTATCAAAAGAGAAATTATCTTCTAAAGCTTTAGATAAAATATAGTGAAATAAATTACCAACAAAGGTTTTAAATGTTTCCTCATATTTATCTAGTTTTAAAATATTACTGATATAATATCTAAAACCACATCGATAATAATTATCGATAGTTGAATAAGATAATAATAGTTTATTATCTAGTTTTTTAGCTAATGATAAAGGACTAATTCCCGTAAAAGCATTATTATATTGCATATAGGAAATAGGAACACTATTATAGTAGATATCCAATTTGGGATTAATATAATCATATTTAATTAACTCATCTAACATACTACCCAACCTAATCTTACTATAAACTTTAGTATAAGTTGTATCTAACTCTATCTTTTCTACTTGCATATTAAGATCTTTAATTAAGTTAGATGGATAAAAATCTTCCGTAATACTTTTTAATTTATAGGTAATAGTTAAATTAGTAATATTTTTAATTTGTTTTAGCCAAGACTCCTTTGTTAATAAGTTGATTGTATTAACATTATCTAGTCCCAATTCTTCTTTTAAGTTATCACTAATATAATCTTCATCTTTATAAATAACAGGACTATTACCTTGATTAAAATTCATTAAAAAGACATATTCATCCGGATCAAAAACATTATCAGAAAAAGGTACTATTTCAATCATTTTATCTAATTTTTTATTATCAATTTTAGTCTTTCTTAAAGAATAGATAATACACTCTTTAATAATATCAAAAGGTGTTCTTAAACCGATGTATTTATTACAAATAGAAATAATTTTATTGTAAATGGTTGTTGTGTTATTGTAACTTTGTTGAAAAGTATCTATCGCGTCTTCTAAAGACTGGCTATTATTTAGAATAGTTATTAAACCATTACCTAAGGTAGTTCCCAAAAGAGAGTCATTACTAGGTATAGCTATAGGAATATGATAAAACTTTGATAAAGTCCTTAGGGCATGATAATAGCTATCATCAACATTAGTAATCTTAATTTTATTGATATCTATTCCTTTATCTATGAGGGTAGCTATTTTACTAAAGATAAAGTTGACTTCATCAAAAACAGTAACACTTTCGTAGACCGTAAATTCTTTATTATTTTCTTTTTTTTCATCCATATAAGTAACATCATTAAAATAAGATAACATTTTTTTCATAAAATTATCGATATATGAGTATCCATAAACAATTACTTTTTTATTAGCAGCAAATGTTTTAAATAAAGTATCTTTTTTCAATAAATTATGCTCAAAAAGTTCCTTTTTTAGTTTCACTAATTCATTTAATTTATCACTTACATAAGATTTATTTTCAATATAATACATATTATCAATAAGGGTTTTACTAACTTCATATTTATAATGATATTGCTCCATTAAATATAAAATAGCATCGATAGAGTAATCAAAAAAGATATGTTTTTTTATCTCTTCCATATTATAAATTTTAATACTTATTAATCTATTTAGAGAATTAATATATGTTAACACTTTATTTTTTAAAGCATTAGGAATTATTAATAAGGTATCATTTTCGATTTCTCTTATAAAGTCCATATTATCACTACCTTTACATCTATCTCTATTGTATCATAACCCATTTAAAAAAGTAACATTTCTGTTACTCTCTATATTATTTTTTCTTTCCCTTTTTATCTTTATTTAAGGCCTTTTCTATTCTTTTAGTTTCAAGGTCTTTACTAATTTGAATAGGAATCTTCTCTCTTTTCTTAATTAGAATGGTTGTAATGATAAATGTTATTAAAGGATATATAGCCGATTTATCAAAAATCAATGATATAAGGGCCAAAACAATCGTAAGAATACAACCAATCATAATAATAATTCGTAAGTTTTTTCTAAGTTTTAAGTTCTTAATATTTTGGTCATTAGTTAATTTTTCCATGTAATTTTCACCCCCTAAATTATTTTAATATAATACATAAATAAGTAAAAAACCAACAATTGATATTATAATGAACGCAAGTAACGGAGCATAAGATACTTTAGCAGCCTCTTCATTAGATGGATGCATAGCTGGATGCTGACCTAAAGTTTTAGTATACTGTAAATTATTGCTTTTACTATTTTCATTGATATTTTCATTAGGTTTATTATCAAAACTAAATGCTTCAGCCGTTCCATTTTCATTCATAACATTATAGTTACTAAATGAAGCAGCGGCTTCTGGAATTACTTTAGATTCAAATTCCGATTTTGGAATAACCAATGTTTTTTCCGTATCATCATCGAGTCTTATATAAGCATCTTGTCCATCTGGAGTAAATCTAACGTCCATTTTAGAATCAGTAGTTATGTGATCGAAGAAATTATCTATTTGCTCACGAGCATCACTTCCTCTAGCAACATATCTATTGTTATAGTCTATATCAACCATCTTAGCATCTGGCACACCTTTGATTGGATCATAATTACTATTAAACATATCTTTACTAGGGTCAGCTTTAACACTGTCAGTATAATTAACATTAGTGGCAGCTTCAGCTAATTTCGCTCCATCTGGAACATTTTTAACTTCAGTAAGACCTCCACCTATATATTCTCCAGCCTCATATCCAAGATTATTAGCAATTATATCTGCTTCTTCTTTATCTCCTTGGATAAAATATGAATTTTCACCATTTCTGTTAGCATAAACTATTTTGGTATCACCAATTTCCGGTTCTCCATTGTGGTATTGATTTTTTATTTCCTGCAATTTTGCTGGCATTTCTCGTTTATAATTTTTTTCTTTATCAGTTGTTTTTAAAATTTCCTGAACTTTTTCAAACATTTCATAACTTTTATTTTTTAACTCTTCTGGAGTTAGAGTTTTATCAGTTATAGCAATGGTTAGGCTCTCTTGTCCAGTCGACTCTACCCTATCTAATGACACATCAATTCCTTTAAGATCTGTCCTTTCGCCATCAGGATGCATATTTAATAACAAATTATCAATATACGCATTACTAATTGGGTCAAGTTGGAAAGATATTCCAGGCATTCCTTTATTACCAGCTTCACTTCCCAAAATAGTGATTCCTTGTGCAACAGCAAAAGCTGTAATGCCCGCTAAAAGAAGATCATTATCACTTAATTCATTGCCTTTCTTATCGGTGCTAGGAGGTAATTCTTGATATGTAGATACATTATTATCGTTAGAAGATGTAACTGTATAATCAGGATCAGCAGTTATTAATTCTATAGGGCGATCCTCGATTATGTTATTATTATGCTCTGATGTAACTTCATTAATAGCATCAGCATTATTATTAATTATCGTATCATTAGTAGCTACAACTTCTTTTAGTTCGCCACGAATTACCGATGGTACATTATCATTTTGTGATAAACCTATTAATATATCTCGCACTTCCTCAAATGGGTATTGTTGTAGGCTTAATAAAACATCATTTATATTATTAAAATTAACACTACCACTACTAATCATTCCTTTAACTTCTTCTTTCGTATATATACGTTCCATAACCATCCACCTCTCTACTATAATTAATAATATCATAAAATAAATAAAAATGCATTAAAAAATGCATTAATTGTAATTTTTTATCCTTATAAAGGGCAAAATTAAAAATTTATAAACAAAATACTGAATTAATCAGTATTTAAATCATTTATTTCTTCTATTGATAAATCTGTATATTTAGCTATAGTGTTAATATCTACATTATCTTTTAACATGGATAAAGCTACATCTTCAATTCCCTTTTCATACCCATCATTCCTTGCTTGTTCTTGTAGAGCTACCTCTTTATCATATGATTCCCCAAAACTCTCTTCACTACATACCTCTACGGCCTCTTTTATATGGTCTTCCATTACCTTATCTCCCATTATCAATTCTTCTGATGACTTTATATTAGGTTCTATTAATGCTAATATGCACCTCTCTAATTCATTTAAGCTATCTATACCTTCATTATAATACTTTTGCCTTAATTTTGGTACATATATATTTACTATTATTATTTTACTCGTTAATTTTTTAATTAGTCTTTATTACATATGGTGAACTGCTAGTTCCGTTACCACTTGTTACTTCTACGTTAAGATTAAGATTGATGACGGGGCGCACACCTAGACCATTCCAAACGTCCGCGTTGGCATGGCCCCCAGTCCAGCTATAGTACCAATCGTCCGCGTAGGAATCGACAGAGCTGAAGTGGAAGGGGCTCATGGTCCAATATTGGGCTCCAGTATATAGATAATAATTACTATTAGCTACACCATATACTCCACCAGCATAGGCAGCCTCATCATTGGTTATTAATCCTACTTTGTATTTAGACATACCATTTCCTTTAGGATTATCTACCGTAAATAAGTCGTGTGATGGTTCTGGGCATGCAAATTGAGGTGTCTTGTTATAAAATAATCTTCCAGCTGAACCATAATAGGTAGTTGTTCTTCCTATACCTGTTCCGCTATATAATGTTCTATCACTGCAGAAACCAGTATCTGATATATAGTCATCATAACTTAATAAGTGACTTTGATACCAATTCTCTAAATATGTTTTAATAGTAGAATCTACTCCATTATTATGTGCTTGTTCGTATGATGTTGAATAATATCCTGAATGCATTTCGGCAGCCCACACTTGGTATGTATTTTCATCTTGCCTTGCTTCTGTTAATTTTAGCATATGTACACATGTTATACTTTGTGAAGTACATGTATAATAATTATAATAGTCACTTGTATATTTCCCATCTACTGGTTCAGTTAATGTATATATTCCTGTTGTTTTATCAAATGAATATGTTTGGGACATCTTTACTGTTCCTGTTGTTTGAGTCCATATCGAACCACTAAAGTTACCATATCCATCACTATAGGTAGTAGGTTTACCATACATATACCCTACATTGGCATTATCACCCACCATTGAGTTAAAAGCACTTGTTCCTACGTGCGCATTACTTCCGGTTGCAGAAGAACTGGTTCCTTGATATATAAGTCTTATACTTCCATCTTCATTTATTCTTATTATTCGCCAATAGTATCCTGCAAAATAAACATAATTATTGGTGACATCTCCTCTAAAGTAATAAGTTGTCTTTCCATCTTCAGTATTTTTATTGGTGTAATATAGTCCTTTTCCATTACTATCACTACTTATCTTACTAAAATCAATACTAGTATCACTTTGAGGTGTATTATCTTGTAATATTTTTCTAGATAGTCGAATTGGTGTTATATCAAAACCACTACTTGGTATATTATTTCCTAAATCTTGGACATAAGTTACATCTAAAGTTAATTTATTATCGGTTAGACTTGGTTGAGAAGTAATACTACTATCATAACTTATTGTAATATTAAAAGTAGTTGTTGTACCTTTAGCTAATTTGTCTCCTATCTTGATTCCATCTATTTTAAACTTGATGGCATCGCTTCCTAATTCACTGGATGCAATATTTTGAATAATGGCATCTAATGTTCCTTGATTAGCTACTGTTACTTTATATATTATTTCATCTCCTGGAAGTTTAAAATCTACATTAAAGGTTACACTTGTTCCACTTGCTATAGGGTTATCTGTAACTGTTAC
>CANQGH010000008.1 GCA_947601845.1 uncultured Bacilli bacterium
CTTACCATCTCCGTATATAGTTTATTCTATATACCATTATACCCCCCCCCCCATCGGTTTCTGCAAGAAAAAAATAAAAAAAGATTGTTTTTTATTTTTTTAATAACCTACAATCTATTTTACTATTATTAAACTTATCCTTAAATTTAAGCCCATCTTCCATGCTACCTACAATTAATCCATAATGAACTGGTACTACTACTTTGGGATTAATACTTATTGCTAAATCATAAGCCTCATTATAATCCATTGTAAATGTACCACCTATCGGGATAAAACAAACATCACATTTCACATCTCTTATTTCTTCAATATTATCAGTATCACCTGATATATAATACCTAATATTATTAAGAATAATAATATATCCTACATAACCTTTGCTTTTTGGATGGAATGGCTTATCAATATTATAGGAGCAAACAGTCTCAAAATTAAGTCCTGCTATTTCATAAGTCTCATCGGGTTTCACTAAATAAACATGTTTATACTTAGATACTTTATCTCTCATACTAGAAGGTACAATTAATATTGTATCATCTTTAATTACTTTATTAATATCTTCTAAAGAAAAGTGATCATAATGATCATGAGTAATAAAAATAAAGTCGGCATCATTATATGCATCTTTTAATTTAAAGGGATCAATATATATTTTTTTATCCATATCAAACTTAATACTATTTTGACCAAATACAATAACATTATCTAACATATAATCTTCTCCTTATTTATCATAATCATCTAAAAAACTTTTATATTTTCCATCTTTTTTGGTTCCTAAAACACAATTTAAATTAATATTATCAAGAGCTTTAAAAATATTATAATCAATATCAAGATGAACTTTTCTTAACTCTCTAATTAAGTCCTTAATTTCTTTCCTTTTACTAGTATTTTCATCATCAATAGAGCACTTTTCCGTAAAACGACAAGCACAATTAAGAAATGTTAAACCATTGGATTTACTCCATGAGATAATATCATCTTCTCTTACTAAATACAAAGGTCTAATTAATTCAATTCCTTCAAAATTATCGCTATGTAACTTTGGCATCATTGTCTTAACTTCCGCACCATAAAACATTGATAAAAGCGTTGTTTCAATCACATCATTAAAATGATGCCCTAGTGCAATCTTATTACATCCCATCTCTTTAGCTTTACTATATAAAAAGCCACGACGCATTCTAGCACACAAGTAACAAGGACTTTGTGCTGCAATATTATCTACAACACTAAAAATATCACTTTCAAATATTTGAATAGGAATATTTAATATTTTGGCATTTTCTACAATAGCTTTTCGGTTTATTTCATTATATCCTGGATCCATAACAACATATTTAGCTTCAAACTTTATTTTCCCATGGCGTATTAATTCTTGAATGCATTTAGCAAGTAAAAAAGAATCTTTACCTCCACTAATACAAACCATAACTTTATCGTTTTCATTAATTAATTCATAGTCTTGAACACTTCTTACAAATTTACTCCAAATATCTTTACGATATTTTTTGATAATACTTCGTTCTATCTCTTGATATCTTTCCATAAACTACTAACTCCTATTCTAAGCATTACTCTTCCACCTTTTTAATCTTAACGCATTAAAGACAACGCATAAACTAGATAACATCATAGAAGCACTTGCTATCATAGGATTTATCTCTAAGCCTATTTTTGAAAAGATGCCGATAGCAAGTGGAATCATTAAGATATTATAAAAGAAGGCCCAAAATAAATTTTGCTTTATATTTCTTAAAGTTCTTTGGGAAACGGTTAGAAACGCTATAATTTTTTCAATATTGTCATTTGTTATAATAACATTGGAAGAATTAGTAGCAATATCAGTACTACCTTTAAAACTAATTCCTATATCAGCAGTTGCAAGAGATGGAGCATCATTAATGCCATCTCCAACCATCGCTACCCTTTTGCCATTGGCTTGCAACTTTTTAATATATTTGGTTTTATCACTTGGCATAACATTGGCAACGATATTATCTATTCCTAGCTCTTTACCAATAATATTAGCCGTTATTTCATTATCACCAGTAAGCATTACCATATCTGGCCCTAATTCTTTTAACTTTTTTATAGTTTTTTTAGATTCTTTCCTAATAATATCCTTGACCCCTAGTAATCCTATTATATTATTGTCTTCCAATATATAAATAATACTATTTCCTAGACTAGCTAATTTTTCTTCATCCTCTTGATGGTCATTCTTTATATTATTTAGAATTTTGCTATTGCCCAAATAATAATTTTTGTTTCCTATTTTAGCAGATATACCTAGTCCTGATAATTCTTTATAATCTACGACATTTAGTTCTTTTATATTATAATTAGCAAATGCCAAAGATATAGGATGAGTGGAATTACTTTCAATATTAGCAATAATATTTAATAGTTTTTGATCATCATAATTAGAGTAATTATATAACTTATTAACACTTAACTTTCCATATGTAAGCGTTCCTGTTTTATCAAAAACAATTGTATCTATGTGTGATGCTATCTCTAATGTTTCACTTGATTTTATAAGAATACCATTTTTAGCAGAAGTACCTATTGATACAACAATAGCAAGGGGTGTGGCAAGTCCTAAAGCACATGGGCAAGCAACAACTAATACCGTTACCATATGAATAAGTGATGCATTTAAAGAAGTACCTATAATAAGATAAATAATAAAGGTTAAAATAGCAATTACTAAAATAGTTGGTACAAAATAGGAACTAACTTTATCAGCAACTCTTCCTATAGGCATTTTAGAATTACTTGCTTCAAGAACTAAATGTACCATTTCGGATATGGTTGACTTGGGTCCTATTTTTTCGGCTTTATATTCTATTACTCCATCATAATTAATTGATCCGGCAACCACTTTATCTCTTATACCTTTTTTGCTAGGAAGAGACTCTCCCGTTATAAATGATTCATCAAAATGCGCAGTACCTTTAACAATTTCACCATCAACTGCTACTTTCATACCCGGTTTCGCAATTAATATATCACCCACTTTAACTTCATCGATAGTAATTTCTTTCTCACCCGTTTGGGTTTTTAATAAAGCAACTTGAGGCGTTACTTGGACAAGTTCTTTTATAGCTTCTTTGGTTTTTTCTTTACTATTTTTATCAATAAATCTACCTAATTTAATAAATAAAACAATCATACAAACAGATTCAAAATATAGGTTTTCTACTAACCCTTGATTACCTAATATAATTAAAATCATATTAACAAAGCTATAAACAAAACTTACTAATACTCCAAGTGCTACTAAAGTATCCATATTAGCGTGTCTTTGGATTAAATTTTTAATTCCATTAATTATAATATCTTTGCCATATATCAAATATGGTATTGTAAGTATAAATAGACAAACGGCATAATTTATTGGATATTTCATCATATGTAAAAATGGTATTACAGGTAAATGAAGCATATGGGACATAGATATGTACATGATTAAAACAATTAAAATGCCAAGAAGAATTAAATAAGTCTTACTATTATCTTTCTTATTCTCCTCATGTTCATCATAAACTCCTGCATATTTATAACCAGACTCATTAATATATTTACCAAGAGTTAGAATATCTATATTATCTTCATAATGAATTAGCACCTGCCCTAAGACTAGATTAACTTTAGCATCTATTATGCCTTCTTGCTTGTTAAGATATTTTTCAACATGGTTAGAACAAGCTGAACAACTCATACCATCAACTTTTAATATTATCTTTTTCATGGTTAATTATTCCTTTGTTATTTCATAACCGAGATTTTCAATAGTCTTCTCAAGTAAACTTTTATCAATATCTTCTTTTAAAGTTATAGTAACTAGATTTTTTTTATGAGAAGCATTAACTTTTTTAACTCCATCAATACCCAAAAGAGCATTTTTAACTCTATTTTCACATCCACTACACACCATACCATTAACTTTTAATTCAATATTTTTCATTTTTATCCTCCTTAAAATTAATTTTTTTAAAAAATCTTTTCTATCCATCCAACATATTCATTAATTAAATTACTAGTTTTACTCTCATAAATAGTATCTTTAGCTAAAGTTATATTATCCGTTATAATATTATCAACTTTTAAGTCAATCATATTTTTAATATTGTCTTTAGTATTAACTGTCCAAGCGTATAATTGTTTTCCTTCATTATGAACTCTATTTACTAAAGCTCGGTTCACATTAGAAGCTTCTACACTGAAATGATCAGCATATTTTAATGTAGTGATATTACCATAAGCAATACTCATAACATAAACGGTTTCTACTTTATCATTTTCTTTTTTGATATTTTCTAAAACACTATAAACTTGTGATGTAACAACACAATTATTAACATAATCAAATTCTTCAACAATATCAATTACACTCTTCTCAAAGTCTTTTTCCCTACCAGTAGGTTTTAACTCAATGTTTAATTTCATATCATTATCTTTGGCCCACTCTATAACATCACGTAATAAAGGAATACGCTCATCTTTATACTTTTTATCAAGGAAACTACCAGCATCTAAATCCTTTATCTCATCATATGTTACTTCCCAAGTATTCTTATTAACACCAGTCGTCCTTTTTAAATTAGTATCGTGCATAACAATAATCTTTCCATCTTTAGTTTGTTGTACATCTAATTCAATAAAGTCTGCCCCCAACTCTTTAGCCCCCACAAAGGCACTCATCGTATTTTCAGGGTAATTAACTGATGCTCCACGATGGGCAGTTACTTCTAAAGTTCTTACATATTCAATATTTAAATTATACTTGCCTTTATATAGTCCATAAGTAAAGACCGTTCCTAAAATCAATGATACCAATACAAAAGCTGCTACTATTCTCTTTAAGTATTTATCAATTTTTAAATCGTGACTATTACTAGTAAGTTTAATACTCTTTATCTTTTCTCCTTTTTTGCCTTTATGTAAATAGTATAAAGAACTAATACCCGCATAGCTAATTGGCGTTGCTAAAAGAGTATAACCAATAAATGATATAGCAATAAAGAACCAAATAATAGTTGTAAAAATACTTTTTATGATAATAATATTACCAAATATTTTATTAAATAAGAAAATAACTAAAACTCCTAAAGCAACAAATAAGAAATAAAAGACTGATGATAATATCTGAATTACAGTTATAGTTAACAAATCTTTAAGATGATTTTTCTTGCTAATATTAATACTTCTTTTTCTTGCTTCTTTAAAATTAACATCTTCTAAAACGAAATAATTTAAAGAATACATCCATTTTAATAGTAATATAACAAGACCAATTACCACAATAAGGAATAATATTAATAAAGTTTTATTTTTAACTATAAAGTCCAAGATAAACTCTGGTATTTTTATTGTTGTAATAAAACTAGATGCTACACCAATATGTAAAAAAGGAATAAGAAATAAAACCATTACTGCTAATAAGATATTTTTTAAATGGAACAATTTTCTACACTTAGCAATTGCTATTCTCATAGCGTCAATAACTTTTATTTTTTGACCATTATATGAAGCATCTAAAATAATAATAATGGTCGTAATATCAAACATAGTATATATCATCATTAATAAAACTAATACTAATAGTAGTATTAAAGTAATGGGATTTAAAAAGAAACTAATAATATTCTCTAAAGTCAAATAATTATAACCCGTTAACTTCATAATTAAATTAAATATAGAAATAAATAAAGGGGTAAATATAAGAAAAGATAGTAATTTAAATATTAACTCAAAAATAAGTAATTGTTTTAAATTACATTTTAACATTGCCCCTACTTTTTTAATACTACTCATAAACAACACTCCTTATAACTACATGTCTATCATATCACAAATTAATTGTAAATTCATCAAAAAAAGACCTATTGGTCTTTCAAAAATGATTAATATCTTTCCTTTATAATATTTTTACTTGAATAGTATGTTATTAAGAAATATCCCCCATAGATAATTACTAAAACAATGGCCGTTGTAATGATAGATGGTAATAATTGTTCGTTACCAAATACTTCTAATACTTTAACAGCAAACATGATACCAAAGATAGAATGAATTAAAGCAAGGATTAAAGGTAGCATAAAGAATATAGCTATTTGTCTAAATAATGCTTTATTAATCAACTTTTCATCAGTACCAATTTTCCTTAACATTCTAAATCTTTCCTTATTATCACTACTTTCGGATAATTCTTTTAATCCTAAAACGGCGGCACTACTAATTAAGAAAATTATACCTAAATAAAGACCGATAAAGGTAACCATGGCCGATAATCCTGTTGTTGCTTCTCTAATAGCCAGTCTAGTTGAACCACTTGGAAGTAAATATTCATTTGCTTTTGAATCTTTATCTATTTTGTTTATATTATTTTCTATTGCTATTATTTTTTCTCTATCTGTGGTTTTATAATTGCCTATCAAATGATTTTGTACTAAATATTCTTCATCTACAATATTATCAGCTACTAAAATGATACCAGTATTAATATGTTGACTAGACATTTCTAAAAAGCCATCTTGACAAGTATTATATTTAGGTTTTAAAGTGTGCCCAAATAAATGAATTACTTCCCCATTTTGTAAGGCTACATCTCTTATTTTAACCATTGATTTAAAATCAGCTACAATCATATATTCATCATCATTTAAAGAATATTCGCCTATACCATAAAATTTTGCTACTTTATTATAATCACTAATTTTCATAATAGATTCCATTGTATCATAAGCTAAAAATGGAAATTGTGTTCTAATACTATTTAATTTTGATCCTAAAGTATGATTCATAGTTAAATCAGGTGTGGCATAAGTATTTACTTCTATATAATCTTTAAAGTAAGTTGTAATATTAAAATCAAATAATTCAAACATTTCTTTGGCTGTATAGTGAGAGTTTTGGATTTGAAAATCATTATATCCATAATCACTATATTTTTCATAATATTTATCCATATTCATATTAACTGTAAACATAGCATCAGCAGGAGCAAGTTCCCTAATATTAGCATTCATCGAGTTTTTTATAGTAAGACACGCTGATAATAAGCAAATAGTGATGAATAGCATTAAACAAATAATGGTAGTTGAAAATACTGTGGTGTTAATTTTATTAGAAAATTGTCTTAATGTAAAACTATTTAAACCTTTATAGTAATATTTTTTTAGGCTTTGAACAATTCTTAAAATTAGTCCTGACAAAGACCATAATATAAAGAACGTACTTACTGCACCCATTATAATAGGTTTCATTACATCAGTTACTTCTTGTAAAGTAAGAAAACCATGAGTGACTATATAATAGGCTCTTCCTAAAACTAAACAAGAAATGATAAAAATAATAATACACAAATAAGGATTTTTTAGTTTAATTTTTTCGGTTTTCTTTGCACCATTTAATAAATCAATTAACTTACATTTACTAATACTTATTGTATTAAATATCATAACGATTAAATACATGATACTAAAATAAATGATTGTCTTAACACAAGCTGCACTTGAAAAGACAAAAGTAAATTTGGTTAAATTAGCTTCAAACATATTGGCAACGACTAAACTCATAACCTGTGATAGTAATACGCCAAGTCCTAAGCCCACTAAAAGAGAAATGATACCAATAAATAAGGTTTCAAAGAATAATATTAAGGATATTTTTCTTTTACTCATACCTAAAGTTAGATAAATTCCAAATTCTTTATTTCTACGTTTAATTAAAAAGCGTGAAGCATAGATAATTAAAAATCCTAATATAAATGAAACAAAGATGCTAACGCTAGAAAGCATTGTCATCATAAGTTTGATTAGTTCTTGGGTTGATGAGGAAACATCCATCATAACGGTTTGACTATCAAGAGCATTAAAGACATAAAAGATGGCTACTCCTAAGATAAGGGTAAAAAAGTAAATGACATAATCTTTGATACTTTTTTTAATATTTTTTAAGGATAATTTATAAAGCATCATTTAAATTTCCTCCAAGTAAAGTAACCACATCAATGATTTTATCAAAGAACTCTTTACGAGTGGCATCACCCTTATGAAGTTCTTTAAAAATTTTTCCATCTTTGATAAAGATGACTCTATTAGCATAAGATGCTGTAAAAGCATCATGAGTAACCATAAGAATAGTGGCTTTTAATTCATCATTTAAATAATTAAATCTATCTAATAACATTTTAGATGATTTAGAATCAAGTGCTCCTGTTGGTTCATCAGCCAAAATTAATTTAGGATTTGTAATAATCGCTCTAGCACTAGCTACTCTTTGCTTTTGCCCTCCACTCATTTGGTAAGGATATTTATTTAGAACATTAATAATGTCCAAGTCATAAGCTACTTTTTTAATTCTTTTATCAATTTCATCAAAAGGGACATTTTGAATAGATAATGCTAAAGCAATATTTTCATAAGCAGTTAGAGTATCTAATAGATTAAAGTCTTGAAAAATAAAACCTAATTCTTCCCTTCTAAACTTATTTAAGTCATTATCTTTTAATTTGGTTATATCAACATTACCTACCCAAATATGTCCTGATGTTACTTTGTCAATTGTCGAAATAACATTTAATAATGTCGTTTTACCACTGCCACTAGCACCCATAATAGCAACAAATTCGCTTTTTCTGACATCAAAAGATATATCATCAATCGCTTTGGTTAAAGATGACCGATTGCCATAATATTTTTCTATTCTCTCTACTTTTAAAATACTTTCCATATAATCTTTCTCCTTTCAATAACCATCATAAACTAAAGTATTACTTTTGTCGTTTGTTTAATCTTACAAAATCATTACATCTTTGTAAGATTACTTTAATACTTCAAAATATTTATTTTTAAAAAAAGAAAGATAAACCCTAGTATATTCACCTTGTTTCGATTCAATTGTAATTTGATGTCCTAACTTAGTACATAAATTTTTACAAATAGTAAGACCCATTCCTGTAGATGTACCCTGCTTTCTACCATTTTCTCCCGTAAAAGTCTTATCAAAGACTTGATCTATATCTGAACTAGGTATACCGATACCATTATCTTCTATTACTAATGTCACTTGCTTATCATCATCATATGCCCAAATATGAATATAAGCATTTTTAATACTTCTTTTATATTTAATACTGTTATTGATAATTTGTCCTAAAATAAACTCTAACCATTTAGCATCAGTTAAAACTTGATATGGGATATTTTCTACTTTAAAAGCAATCTTATTGTCCAATAAATCATCCATATTCTTTAATCCCACACGTTTAACAACCATAGCTAAATCAATATCTTTTATCAAATAATCTTTATTAGCATTTTCAGCTCGAACATAATATAATACTTGTTCAACATCATCTTCTAACCTTTTTAACTGTCTTTTAGTTTTATTATCAAATAATTTTTTATGATTATTAAGTGTTAAAACTAGACTAGCTAAAGGTATTTTTACCTCATGAATCCACATTTCAATATACTCTTTAAAGTCTTGTAATTGTTCTTCTTGTATTTTTATATTTTCAATCATAGATTTATTGATATTATACAAATCATCATATAAAATCTTACCCTCATAAAAGTCTGGTTTATTAATCATTTCTAATACTAAATAACTTTTATCTAAATAGTTAATTTTATTTAATAAGTCACAATAAAACCCTCTTTTTCTAAAATAGTCTATTCCTAACATAAGAATAAAGAAAATAATTAAGATAGCAATGATTAATACAATTAAATCTTTACTAACTTTAAAAGCTAAAAGAATTAAAATAATAAGTATGTAACTAATAATAGATAAAATAAATGCATAAGTTTTATCTTTTAAATATTTATTTAATTTCATGATAGAATGTACCCTAACCCTTTCCTAGTTTCAATAGCTTTATAATAACCAATATCTTTTAATTTAGCTCTTAATCTACTAATATTAACGGTTAGGGCATTATCATTAATAAACTCATCGTTATTCCATAAATCGGTCATTAATTCATCACGAGTTACAATTCTATTTTGATGATTTAATAAATAGGAAAAAATAATCATCTCATTTTTGGTTAATATAACTTCCGTATCACCTTTGGTAATAAGACCTTTACTAATATTTATTTCTAAGTCATGGTAATTAATAATATTGGTATTTTTACTTGTTCTTTTTAACACGGCACCGATTCTTAAAAGTAGGATATTAGGATTGTATGGTTTAGTAATATAATCATCTGCACCATAAGTAATGGATAATACTTCATCTACTTCAGTGTTTTTACTGGTTACCATAATAACGGGAACATTAGATTTCTTACGTAAATTTTGTAGAAGTACTTCCCCATTCATATAAGGAATATTGATATCTAAAAGGACTAAATCAGGTGAATAAGATAATATTTCATTTAAGGTATTCGTAAAATCTTTTATTAGAGCTACTCTATAACCGTTACTTTGTAATAATTCTTTTAATTCTTTACTGATTACCTCGTCATCTTCAATAATCATGATTTTAGGCATACTTATCACCGCATTTCTTTTTTATATTATACCACGCTTAAAAATTAGTAAACCTTACATTTTTGTAAGAAAAAAACAAGTCTATCTAGATTTGTTTCTTCAAATATTTATTAGCGCGATAAATCATATAAATCGCCATGCCTGAATTGATAATAGTAATACCAAGGCCAGATAAAGATGTAACAATTAGTTTAAAATTACTATCATTATTACCAAATTGAGAAACCATAGCCACTTCAAGGGAAACAATAGAAATCATTGCGACAGTTAAATTAATACATTTACTTGATGCTAAAAGGGGGCTATGATCTTTTCGATATTTAATTACCTTGATAATGGCACTTATGATTAAATAAAAGTCATACATGGCAACTATATAAATAATAAACCCAGCATAAGTTATTTCTTGATTTTGTTTAATGATGAGAACGATTATACCAGATAATATTAAATTTAAAAATAATAAAATAATTCCTGTTAATTTTAATTTTTTATATTCATCTTTTAAATTAATACCAACTTCTTTTTTAATATCTTTAACAATAGTAAACTTCATTATACATAAAACAAGATAATATATGGCAAAAGTAATAAACCACCAAGACATATAATATATACCTGTACCTAATTTAAAAAGACCATATATAAAATTCAAAAATAGTGAAAAAACTAACAAGATTTTAGTTATCAATAGCTCATTTTGATGATACCAATTATACAGGGTGGATTTTTTAATAACATTATGACTAAACTTACATATTTTAACAAACCAAATACAAAATATAATTAAGGCATAAGTCGATAAAAGATAACTGATATAAGCAAGTGGTGTATTTTCTAAATGAAAACTAAAAACATAAATAAGTAAACTAAAAGCTACATTAAAAATAATGAAGCCCATTATTTTATTAGGCAAAAATAATTTGTTTAATATCTTTTTCATAATACACCTCTAACTATATATAATTATATCATTAAAAGAAAAAGGAAGAATATTCTTCCAAGCAAATATTAATCTTTGTTACTTTTTAAATAAGAATATATTGGATAGTTAAGGACGCATACAAGTAAACCAATAATACCTGTTATAATACCAATTAGTAAATCAGTTTTAGTAGGATCTCCAACCATAACTTTACTCATACCAAATCCCATTATTAATGCACCAACTATTCCTACAAACCAAGTGAATACAATTCCCCAGTTTATAGGAGCATGTTCTTTTTTAGGATGATTACTTCTATATACAGGAATAATACAAAGTAAAATAATAAATCCTAAAACTGCTACTACAACACCTGATGCAAATAAGTCCCATTCAGTTATTAAACACATGCACATACCTATTGCAAATACTAGTCCGCCTATTGTTCCTAAAATAATTTCTAATAAAGTTTCCTTTTTCATTTTCTTACCTCCATATAACTTTATTTATTTAATTTTTCTTTAATTTCAGCCTGTATTTCTTCTGTTGTTTTCGAATATTTATGTTGTTCTTGTTGCCTTTCTTCTTGTTCTTTTTGTAATCTTGTCTTGGCTTCTTCTATTGTTTCACCATCTTTTTTTAAGAAAGTATCTACAAATTTATCTTCAACTTTCTTGTATCCACCAACAACTGTATCCTCGATTTTTTTGTAACCACCAACGACCGCATCTTCAATTTTTTTGTTCGCATCAATAATTTTAGACATACTTATCACTCCCTTTCAATAACTAGACACTTGTCTTTTTTTTACAATTTTAGTATAATCTTTTAGAAAGCGAAAAACAATCAACAATTTATCGACATTTGTCTAATTAAAGGAGTAAAATTATGAATACACCCAATAATAAAAGGAGAAAAGAAACTCAAGATAAAATTAGTAAAGTATTTATATCCTTACTACAAACAAAAGAAATAACGGAAATTTCTGTTACTGACATTTGTAAACTTGCTAAAATAAATCGTTCTACTTTTTATGTTAATTATCTTGATATTTACGATTTAGCTGATAAAATCGGGCAAAAATTAGAACAAGATGTTTTATTTTTATATCAAGAAGAAAGAGAAACAAATCATAATTCCAATAATTTTTTAAAATTATTCAAGCATATAAAAGATAATCAAATATTTTATAAAACTTATTTCAAATTAAATATGGATCAAAACTTTATTATTAAAGATTATGATTATCATTTATCGAAAAGATTATATGATGATAAATACATAGATTATCACATGGAATTTTTTAAAGCTGGGCTAAATGCTATTATCAAAAAGTGGTTAGATAATGGATGTAGGGAATCTCCTGAAGAAATAAATGATATTTTAGTCAAAGAATACCAAAATAAAAATAATATCAGCACTATCTAGCGATATTATTTTTTTATTAATCCTATGTAGTCATTGAATTCAACTAGGGCACCTTGAATATTGTTTTTATGTTTAAGTATATCTTGCCATAAATTATTAACTATCGGATCTTTATAAAGGGTATCTAAAACAGGACCATTACCAACATTATTTAATTGGTTAGCCTCTCTTAGATTACGTTGATATAAAAAATCACGATAATTAATAACCCCTATCGTTACTAATTCTACTAAAATAATGCTGATAAAGAAACAATATACATTGTTAAGAGTAAGATTATTGTCCTCTAATAAGAAAATGTTTCTTAATAATGCATTAACATCTTTATTTTGTAAGATGAAGTACATAATTAATGAACCTGAAGTATTAAGAATAATGTCATCGATATCAAATACGCCCGCCATACTAATGAATTGTAAAGTTTCAATACCTAAAGTGATTAAAACCATAATTATTAAATATGATAAAAACGAATGTTTTTTATCTGACAAGATGGTAACAAAAAAGCCCATAGGGATAAGCGCAACAAAATTACCTAATAAATTAAAAACCCATAACTTAGTAGGAAATAGACTATCAAAGTTTTGCAAATAATTGGTAATTTCCTTAAAAGGAATAAGATTAATATGCGTTTTGGCATAATTTATAAAAGACTGACTAAACAATTGGTCTAATGCAAAATGACGAACCCCTAACAAAGTATCAAAAAGGGTCCAAGTAAGGAATACCGTTAAATATATAGTCATAAATATCCATAAATTAGTTTTCATTAATTGATTATGACCATAATATTTAGATAATAGCACTCCACCCAAATAAGCAAAGAAGCATCCGGATACTGGCACCATTAATCGGGAATAACCAGAGATATTAAAATATGGTGTTTTCTCATTCAAAATATAAATAGCAATCAATATAATAGCTACAATATAACAAATAATACCTCCTACTTTCTCCTTCATAAAATTCCCTACCTCTATAATTAAAATAACAATATCATCTAAATATTCACAAATACTCCATTATGATATAATGATAAAATAGGCTTTTTCAAGTGTCAATTATTAATCAACATTTTTTATATTTGACACTTTTTTGTTGTAAAAGTATGTAAATATATCAATTGAAATTAGTTTTCTTTTTTCAATTTATTCTTATAGCTATAAGCCATATTTTCATATATCATTTCTAATGTATCATAAACTTTAACATAGTTCATCGAAGCATTACTACAAGCATAGTCAAGCATGTTATAAGGATAACTAGGATAATACTTAGAAACTAGACTTTCTAACTTACTAAATGTCATAGTAGAATCATATTTAATACCAGCATAATCTAACATTTCTTTAAATAAGCACGCTAATTTATTCTTTTCAGCATTATATAAATCTTCTAAAGTCATACCATCTTCCAAAGTAAAATCTTTATAAAAGTTGGCATATTTTTTATAATCATCTTCACAAGTTAACAAATCATATAATTCATCAAATAACATAACTACATCGACATGATCCACCGATATAACCTCATCAGAAGGTCCAATTACATAAGCATTATTAATAGCTGTCCAAAGATTATTTAATGGAAACTCATAATAGTTGTAATGCATTAAAACTTGATTAAAAAGTTCCGTAAAAGAGGGATTATTTGGTACTTTTTTATTTTTATATTCTAGCATTTTAACGAACAATGCTTGTAATTTTTGTTTTTTAGTCTCTAATAATGCTGGGTACCCACTCTTTTTTATTTGCTTTATTACATCTTGGTACTTTGCAAAACGCTCCATTAAACTATTATATATTTCTCTTCCCTCACTTATATAAGTCTTATTACCAGTTAAATCTTCGATTAAATAATTAAAATCATAAAAAATAATGAACTTTTCTTTAAACACCGTAGCAATTTCACTTAATAAGTCTTTTGTATTTTCACTTTTAAAAATGATATTTTTGGTCTTAGCTATATCTTTGGCTAAAGCAATAGATTCTTGTGTTAATACTTTAGCATTAGGCTTAGCTATATCAGTACTAAAATTGTTAATATCTAATTTTGACACCTGCATCATCTCTTTCTATTTTATTATTTCTTTATGATATAAAAAACATTCTTTATCATGAGAATTAATTATCCCTATAGCTTGTAAATATGAATAAATGATAGTTGTCCCAACAAACTTCATCTTCCTTTTTCTTAAATCTTCGGAAATAAGACTGGATAAACGAGATTTAGTCTTCCCCACTTCATATATAATCTTATCATTAGTAAAAGTTTTTAAGTAATTATAAAATGAACCATAAGTATTAATAATCTCTTTAAATATTTTAGCATTATTAATAGCGGCTTGAATCTTTAATTTATTTCTTATTATATCCTTATTCTCTAATAAGACTTGAACCTTACAGTCATCATATTGAGCTATTTTGTCCATATCAAAATTATCAAAAGCTTTTCTAAAAGATGATTTTTTATTTAAAACACATTCCCAAGATAAGCCCGCTTGGAACATTTCTAATAACAACATTTCAAATAAATATTGATCATTATAATTAGGTACACACCACTCTTCATCATGATATTGTACATATAAAGGATTACGTAAATTACACCATTTACATCTTATTTTATCATTCATATTATTACCTATTAACTTTCTAGTATATTATTTAAGATATATGCGTTTTTACAAAATCTACTAAGTCTTTAGCGGCATCTTTATTGATGAAAGCTCTTTGATTTTGTAACATCATCGCTCGTAATTTATCATCTTGCAAAATACTCTTAATATTTTCAACTATCTCATCAAGAGTATGAGATACTAAACTTAAATGATTATTCTGAAAAAAGTCAGCATTATAATTTTCAACTCCAGGAATAGGCATAATATGTATCATAGGCCGATTTAAAACAGCGACTTCAGTACTAGTAAGACCACCTGGTTTGGTTAAAACAACATCACTTTCTCTAATATAATCACCCATATTATCAACAAAACCCTTGACCACTAAATGAGGATCTTTTATTTTTCCTAATTTCTTTAATAATTTTTCATTGTTACCACAAATAACAGTTACATACGCATCAATATTATTTAAAACTTTTTTAACTATACCATCGATATTACCAAAACCCATACTGCCAGAAGTAATTAAAAGATTAGGTTTATCTTTTTTGAAAGATACCATCCTATTTTTTTCTTGAAAACTAGTAGCTATGGGAATACCTATTGGTAATAAAACTTTCGCATCAATTCCTTTTTTAGTAAATTCATCTTTTAAAGATGCATGGGGAATAACAAAATAGTCCGGCTTAGTTTCATTCCAAAAAGGAATATTAGTATAATCGGTCGCTACATTTATTAAAGTAATAGCAATACCATCTCTTTTTAAAGCGGTAATAGCCATGGCTGGAAATAAATGAGGACATATTACGACATCATAATGATGTTCATTGATAAACATCAACATTTTATTTTTAGCTAATTTATTAAGTTCGTATACTGGACTAGTTATACCTACTTTACTATACACCTCTCCCAATTTATAAACCCCTTTAAAGATAGTACCTTTTCCTTTAGTTGATTGTAAATATAACTTCTCTATTTGCTTAGATAATTTATTCCCTAAAATACTAAAATAATCAACAAAATCACATTCTATTTTATTTAGATTAAATTCACTAGCAATGTATCTACCACAAGAGTTATGACCACCACCAGTACTACAAGACAATACCAATACTTTCATCATTTACTCCAACTATTATTAAACATATTATATAAATAAGCTTTATTAAAAGTCCGATCTAAGAACCTTTCATAGCTATTGCTAGGTTTTATGCCACGATCATATTCTTTAGCTCTTATAACCGCACTTATAGTAAGGGCAGTATCAAGGATTAGAAATATAACCAAAATAATCATTAATCGTCTACCCATATTTTTAGGCATTCTATTAATAAACTTGGCAATTAAAGGATAAATATATTTAATCCATACTATACCAAGGAGTCCCCAAAGACAAGACATTATTAAACATACACGACCATTTATATTTAAAAACCTATTGCTATAATTCCAAGCCGAAAAACCAAGAACCAATTCCATACCCCAACTCATAATATACTCTAAGATAGACCCTAGAAAAAAACTAATTAAGAATAAAGATATATTACCACGGTCTTTAAAACGATATAACAAAAAAGTTAAAGCACAAGCACAAATACCATAACATACATTAAATGGTCCAATAACTAGGGCTGAATGATTAATAAATACCCCATAAATTAACCAACTATATAATACCTCACACAGCCATCCAAAAATACTACCAAATATAAATAACCAAAACATATTATAAAACCCCACGTTTGATTTTTCACTACGTTTTACCACATTACTCACCCACTATTAATATTTACGGTTAGCTTTTTATCTATAGATATTATATCATATGCTAATAGTTATTACCATCTACTTTTAATACTTATATTTAGGACATGTATATTATCTAATTCTTATCATATTTTTTAATAAGGTGATGTGATGGAAAACTTAATTTTAATTATTAAAGGTATCATTATTGGAACAGGTAAAATAATTCCCGGTGTATCAGGTGGTATGCTAGCCATCACTTTAAATGTCTATGACAAAGGAATAAATGCCATTAGTAATTTTTTTAAAGACATCAAAAATAATTTTTTCTTTTTATTGAAACTAGGTATTGGTATTATTATTGCCATATTAATGATTAGTAAAGTAATTAATTATAGTTTAAATAATTATTATTTACCAACAATGTTTCTTTTTATAGGTTTAATTATAGGAGGATTACCTTCTATCTTTCACGAAGTAAAAAATAATTATCATTTTAAAAATATAGGAATATTATTACTACCTATCATGGTAACTTTATTTTTATCGATTATGAGTAATTCTTCTATTATGATAGATGTTAAAAGTCCTAAGGTTATTTTTCTTTTTTTAATGGGAATAATTGATGCCGTAACGATGATAATTCCTGGTATTAGTGGTACAGCTATTTTAATGATGTTAGGTTATTATTCTATTATTATGAATGCTTTTAGTACTTTTACTAATATTAATCTACTTACTTATAATTTATCTATTTTAATCCCTTTCATATTAGGATTAATTATAGGAGTTATAACGCTTTCTAAAATGATTAATTATCTTTTAAATAAATATAAAATAAGTTGTTACTTTGCTATTATAGGTTTTTCTATCGCCTCTATCTTGATGCTTTTCAAATTAACCATGTTATCTTCTTATCATATAAAAGACATAGTAATATCTATTATTTTACTATGTCTCGGTTACATCATCAGTAGTAAGTTAGAAAAACTTAGTTGAATCTACTTTCTTTTTAAAAGCTTTTTATTGTTAAGTGAATCTAATACATCTTTAAAGGCCACATTATCTTGAAGATTAGTAGCGGCATTCTTATGACCTTTACCCCCAAAATAAACTGCCACTTTAGATACATCGACATCTTTAACATTACGATAGGATACTGTCTTTGTATCAGTCATAATCATACCAACCATATCTATATCATGAATGTTATCCTGCATAATAACTTCATTAATATCATTACGATATTTATAAGGACAGAAAACGTACCCAATTCGATAATTATTATTATCTATTTTTAATTCATAAAGCATCATATCTTGTAAAATGGTTTTAATATCACTACTAAGTTTAACATTAAAATCATTAATAATAGCTTCCTCACTAGGAGAAAAAACAATTTTATCATCGTTACTAACCATTCTAGTAGCAAGTTCAATATATTTATGATATCCTAAAGTCTCAAATAAAATATGTAATCGCCTACCGTTTTCATTATTGTACTTTTTCCACTCCCATGTATCATATTGTCTTGTCCATTCTACAAAATCATCTAAAGCTTTAGTAGGTTTAATTAAATTATGTTGTAATAAATAATCATAAAATAAACTAGTACCTGAAGCCTTACCTTTAGCATTAGAAACAGTAATATGGACAAAGTCATATTTATCATTCCCCTCTTCTATTTCTGTTTTATGATGATCTAATACTAATAATTTATTTTTTAGATGTGAATCTTGATTGATATAAGATAAAAGGGGTTCTTTGATACATAAATCGGTAACAAAAATAAAATCATAATCATATATAGATAAGTTATCAATAAAGGTTTGAACTTTAGCGTTTATTTCAAATGTCTTACAAGTTACATAGTGAAAATCTTTAAAAGCTCTTTGGCCTAAAATAACACTACCCATACCATCAATATCTTGTTCATGTGTGAATAATAATACTTTCATAATTTACCTCTTATTAATTAATTTACTTAGTTCCATTGGCATATATCTAGGTCCTCTTACGGCATTGATACCATAAGATTTTAACTTAGCAAAAGGATACTCATCTTTATTATATTTATCTAGTAATTTAAGACGCATTACTTTAGACATAGATACATTATCATCATTATACATATAAGGAATATTTACCTCTAATACTTGCAATTTATATAAGATAGCAGAATAAGGACTACCAACATAAAGATAGACAATATCCCCTACTTGAATATTACTTGATTGTTTCCAAGTTACTATATCATTACTTTCAAAATGACCAATAACATCATAGTACTTAGGATTACTAGGGACAATCCATTCATGATGATTATTCTTTTCCGTATAGCGGTGACTTTCTATTACTTGTTCCATTATCTCATTATCTTCTACGGTTTCATCTAGAATAATCGTAATCCAATTTTTCTTATTCATGTGATATGCTGGATAATATCCTTTTTTATTAAGAAGACTTTTTATTTTATTTTCATCTAATTTAACATTAAGGACTTCTACTTTTCCTTTATCTTTATCAATCTTACTTTTATCAATATTCATAATAAGACCGTACCATTTTCTATTTTGAGGATTTCTAAAAATACCATCATCTTTATCATCTTCCCAAGCAAATTCGGGATCATCACCATATAAATCTTTAATCATTTCCGCAATTCTATTAGCCTGATTCATAACAAAGTATTTACTTGTAAAGCATTTATCTAAAATATCCTCTAAAATATTTATATATTCATCTCTAACCGTGTTAACAAATTCCCCTTGTTGATTTTCTAGGCGAAAATTAGTGTATTCATCACCGAACTCTAAATCATATATTTGCCCTTTAACTTCGCCTTCTTGATCAATGGTTATATCTACTCTAAAACTATCTTCCATAATCTTTTTAGAATAATGATAACCACTATTATCTTTATTAAATCCATATAAAACTAATTTAGAAAAATCAGGTCTTGCTCTTTTAAATATTTCATATTCTAAATTCATAGTAGCCTCCTTTCTATCATTATAACAAGAAAATAAAGAAAAAGACTATTAATCGAAATTAATAATCAATTTTTTTTATCTTTATATATATTTATAATATCTTTAAAACTTAATCTAGTTCCATAATTTAAAATAGCACTTGAATATATTTTAATAGTAACTTTAGCAATCACTAATATGGTTATAATTAATATTACTAAAGATAAAACTAAATATAATGGATTATCTAATCCCATCATAACTCTAAAAGGCATACAGAATGGTGATGATAATGGGAAAAGAGAGACGAATAAGTTAAGATTGCTAGTAGGATTCATCATAGTAAAATATGATAAATAAAAGCCAATTAATGATAAGAAAGCGATTGGAGTATTAGCTTGTTGGACATCTTCTGGTTTGCTTACAGTAGAACCGGTTAAAGCATAAAGTAAAGCATAAGTAAAATATCCCAGAATGAAATAAATAATCGTTATTACTCCTAAAAAGATAGTAATATTGGACATATCTAATACAGAATTTAGTAATTCTTGATCAATAAATACTTTAGCGCTTATATAAGCCGTAGTAACAATTAATATTAATTGCATTAACCCCACTAAACCTATTCCTAGCGTTTTACCTAAGACAATATTTCTAGGGCTAGTAGAAGTAACTAGAGTTTCAATTATCTTAGATGTCTTTTCAGTAGTAATCGAACTAGATACTTGATAAGCGCAGAAATATATAGCATAGAATAACACAATAGATATTAACATAATCACAAAGACATCGCCACTTGCTTCTTCATTAGAAGTCTGCTCTAATACTAATTCAAAATTGGGACTAATTAGTTGTAATTGTTCTTCCGTAAGGCCTAATTTTTGAATTTGAATATTAGAATATAATGCATTAAGACTACTTGTTAAATCTTCAGGAACAGTACTCATTATGGAAGTGTTTTCAACAATATATCTTATCTTGATATTATTATTTTCCTTTTCAATAATAATAGCCGAATCAATCTCATCATTCTCTATTTTTTCTTTAATCTGGTTAAAGGTATCATCTGCTATTTCAATATCGTAATTTAAATCAAAATTATTTAATAAAGATAAGTTACCTTCAAAAATATTATCTTTGTCTACTAATAAAATATGTTCCATACTAGGATTATCACTAATAGAATTTATAATATTAGGAATATTAAATCCTACAATTATTAAAACTAACATAATCAAGGTCGAAATGATAAAAGATTTTCTCTTTAACATATCACGCATTGTAAACTTCATAACTGTAAATATATTTCGCATATTACTCACCTACCTTTTCAATAAAGATATCATTCAAAGTTGGTCGCATAATTTCAAATTTGTTGACAACAATACCATCTTTAATTAATTTATCTAAAAGCGTGTGGGCTTCTTTCTCATCTTTAATTTTAATAGTATATTGATAATCATGTTCATTTTCAACGGTTAAATCTAATCCTTCAATATACTTATCAATGTTTTCCTTAGTATCTACTTGTACTCGATTAGCAGGATAAGACTTCTTGATTTCTTGCAAATTTCCTTGTAAAACCGTATTACCTTTATTTAAAATTAAAATCTCACTACAAAACTCTTCTATAGTAGCCATCTGATGCGCAGACATAATAACATATTTACCATGTTTTACTAAATCAATAATAATATTTTTTAATATTTCTGTATTAACCGGATCTAAGCCACTGAACGGTTCATCTAACACCACTAATTCTGGGTCATGTATAATAGCGGTCATAAATTGAATTTTTTGTTGATTACCCTTAGATAACTTTTCAGCTGGCATTTGCAAATATTCAGTAACTTTTAATTTCTTAGCTATATTCTCTATAGCAAGAGCGGCCTTATCTTTGGAAACACCTTTTAATTCAGCAAAATACATTAACTGATCATATATTTTAACCTTAGGGTATACTCCTCTTTCTTCTGGTAAATATCCAAAATTGACAGACTCTCTACTGACCGGTCTACCATTCCATGTTATTTCTCCACTATCTTTAGTAATAATACCTAAAAGCATTCTAATAGTAGTGGTCTTCCCTGCCCCATTAGTTCCAAGAAGTCCATATACTCCTGGTTTATCTAATTTGAACGATATATTATTAACAACCTTTTTATTACCAAAAGTTTTAGATACATTTTTTAAAATTAAACCCATTTAAATCACTTCCTCCTATCCTTTTAAAGTCACACTATTATTGACAATTAAAGTACTATACATAAATATAACATCTTGATTAGAAAAGTCAATATAATCTAAGTAAACATTACTTTTAATATACCTATTATCGATTAAAGTTATCTTCTTATAAGAATTAATTAAAAGTGGTGTAATACTACTAGCAAAAGAATCTCTAAAGATAACTAACTCTTTATTGGTTAGACTATTATCATTAGTTATCTCAATATAACTACTAGCACCATCTAAAAATACTTCATAACCATCTAGACTTTCTAAGTTCAAAACATTATAAACTTTAGTTAAATCTTTATTCTCTAAATACCATACTTTAGCATTATCAATACTAGGACTAGTTAAATAAATAAGTTTTTCTGGCTTTCTTTTTAAGGCTGCCTCCCCATAGTAGACACCATAAAACTGATTATATACTTTTTCTTGATAAGCTTCCGAAATATAGTTAAACCCCATAACATCATGCATTTTAGCTACTACTTTACTTATTTTATCTTGTCGCCAATGAGTATCGGTCATATAGTAATCATTTAAAGTCATAATTTTTCTTATGTCGATTTCTTGTATATTTAATTTGGATACCTCTTGATAAAGATAATCATAATCAATTTGTAAAAAGTCTTTATCATGTAAATAGTAATTCTTATCAGGTATAATCATCATATAAACATGATTATCACTACTTAAATTCTTTTGTAACTTACCAATAATATTGATAAAATTGGCAATAGAATCATAGTTAGTTGGATATTCCTTTTTAAAAATATAATCATCATGTAAATAAATACCATTATTATCAAGGGTATGTAAAACTTTATAATTAAAATTAGCCTTAATACTTCTAAAAGTATCTCTAAAAGGAAAATGATCTAAAAAATACTTATCTAGGCGGTTAATATATTCACTATTTATTTCGAAATCAGGAAAAGTTTTTAACTTTCTACGTTCAGAGATGCTTACTACTTCATCTTGCATAACAATACCTAATAATGAAAAAATAAAGATATAAGCGATAAAGATAACAGTAATAATTTTATTTTTCATAAGTCCTCCTAAAATCTAAAGTATAAAAAAGGATTGAATGATTCATCAATTAAGAATGCAGTTGAGATTACAAGTAATAAGATATATCCCACTATTTCTAAGATGTCCACTCCTATTTTCATCTTTGTTTTAGATAATTTTAAACCCATCACTTTAACAAGAGGAGTTGAAGCAATTATAGATATAATTAATACTCCTAAATAGTTTTTCAAATAATAATTAGTAACTTTATCGGTAAGAGGAATCTTATTTAACATAAACATATTTTTTAGACTAGTAAAAATCTCTAAAACTGAATTAGAGTTAAAGATTAAGAAACTTACTACTACTATTAGTAAAGTATAAATATATTTTAATACTTTGGTTTTTTCTAAATATTTACCTAGGAATAATTTTTCAATGACCAAAAGAACGCCAAAGTATAAGCCCCATATAATAAAATTCCAAGCGGCACCATGCCAAAATCCCGTAAGAAACCAAACGATAAAAATATTTCTAATCCACTTTAATTTACTAACTCTATTACCCCCTAAAGGAATATATACATAGTCTTTAAACCAACTAGATAATGATATATGCCATCTACGCCAAAAGTCCGTAATCGATTTAGCTATTAAAGGATAATTGAAGTTTTCCAAAAACCTAAAACCAAACATTAACCCAAGACCAATAGCCATATCCGAATAACCAGAAAAATCAAAATATATTTGCAAAGTAAAACTTATAGGTTTTAACCAACTAGCTAGTAACGTATCCGTAACTAAAGATTTAGAAAATTCCCCTAACACATTAGCTAATAATACTTTTTTAGATAAACCAATGATAAATCTCTTAACACCATCACCAAAAGTATCAAAATTACTCTTTCTATTTTCTAATTCATCTTTTATATCTTTATAACGAACAATAGGACCCGCTACTAACTGAGGGAATAGGCACACATAAGTCATAAAAGAAATAAGACTAGGACTAGAAGAGTGTTTCCCATTATAGACATCTATTACATAACCTAAAGCTTGAAAAGTAAAAAAACTAATACCAATAGGCATCACAATATACATAAAAGGAAAATTAGTTTTGAAAAGGCTGTTAACGTTAGCAATAAAAAAATCTGTATATTTAAAAACTAATAATTGACCCACATTGTATAGACAAGCAATTATTAAATAAATCTTCCTCCTTTTACCTTTTTCAATTAATTTACTTAAAATATAATTGATAATACATGATAAAAGAAGAACAATGATATATTGTGGTTCACCTAAAAAATAAAATATTAAACTAAATATTAATAAGACTACATTTTTAAATTTACTAGGTACAACAAAATATACTAGCAATAATAATGGCAAAAAATAATAAATAAATGTAATACTAGAAAAAATCATAATTCTCACCTAAAAAGAAAGAACCCTCATATTGAAGATTCTTATAAATTATTAAATCCTTTTTCAATAATATTTCTATTGTCTTCATCACTAACCATAATTAAAATTATTAAATCCCCTTTGTTTTTAATAATAACATCCTCATCTTCTACCCAAACACAAATCCATCTTCTAGGATTAACATTTTCTTTAATAGTGGTTTTAATAGCTTCAATATCGGCATTTTCTTTAGCTCTTAATAAAACAACAGAGTACGCTACCGAACCAGTAATATGTTCTTGAGCAAGTCCTTCTTTATATTCAATATCACTTGTTCCTAAATAATGCGCAATATTATCATCAGTGATGGCCACATTCTCTAGTCTAGACTTCATATCATCATCTAGGCCACTAGATATTTTAGTCATAATTTCATCTAGACTGCCTTCAACATTTTTAGTTTTACCGCACCCTACTAAGCTTACTAACATAACACATACAAACACCCCTAAAATAATTTTTTTAAATACTTTCATATATCCTCCTAAACATTACATTATACATTATAACATACTCTATAAAAGAAATAAAGGCCAAATAAATTATTATACTAAACCATCAGTATACCTAATCATCAACAAAAGAATGCTGAAGGATCATACCCTACTCTTTTACTACTACTCCTAACATACCTACTATACTATGACATTGAAATTTATCAACAATAATTCCCTTTAAAGAATAAAAATCAAAAATAGTAGTACTAATATCTGAATCACTAAAATCCACACCTTTTAAAGAAGTATTAATAAACTCCGTATTAGGAAATTGACAATCTTTCAATAACATATTTTTTAATTCTACTTCCATAAAACTAGCCTCTTCCATACTCACATTTTGCATTGCCATATTACTAATTTTAGCATTAGCGAAATTCAAATATCTAGTCTTACAATTATCAAACTCTATATCTCTTAGTGAAGAAGAAATAAAAGAAGTACCAAACATCTTACAATTTTTAAATACTACTCGGCTTAACATCTGATTATCAAAATTTTGATTAGATAAATCACATCCATCAAAAATGACATCCATTAATTGGACTTCATCTAAAATGATATTACTAAAATCAATATTTTCAAAAATACAACTATCTAAAATAATATCGCTAATTGTAATCTTCTCCATAACATTTTCACTATACTTGCAATTATTATAATCACCATCATAATAAGCATCAATCAATTTCTTTTCCTCAAAACTTCTAATTTTAGGACTATTTATTTTCTTCATATTAACCTCTTTTCTTATAAAATACAATTATACAATAATTTTCATTACTATATCATTTCATATAATTAATTTAGGATTTTTCTTCTTTATATTAATAATTAACATTGATAAAATATGTGTCAATAAAAGCACTATTAATATTTGAATATATGGATTAGCATTAACATTAATAAGTTTTACAATGGAAAAACATATAAGAATAACGAAAGGATGTAAAAAGTAATAATATTTAGATAAATCACGAAATGGAAATAACCCTTTCCTTTTATTATTCTTGGTGATATAAAGAACCGATATAAATAAATAATAAACTAAAGGAACACAAGATAATAAAATATTACTATTTAATCTTTCAGTATCATGTAAAAAAATAGCTTCCCATACCAAAAAGAAAATAGAGACAATTAATTTAATAAAACAATTACTAGAGTATACTTCCCTCTTAGAACCCAAATGAAAACCTAAAACTACATAAAATAATCCAAAGAATAAGAAATTTCTAGTTGTAAAGAAAATTTTATAATAAGAAGTTACTATTTCTTTAATATTAATAGGCAATACCCCATAATAAGTTTCCGTAGCGCCAAATAATAAAAGAACAAACGATATAATTAACAAACTTTTAATTTTAAATTTCTTTTTCCAAAAATATAATACTAAAAGAGATAATAATAAAGCTGGGAAATACCATAGGTGGTAATATACTCCTGTATAAAGTAACATAACTAGTAAGATAATTGGTAAAAGTAATATTAAAAGCATAACTAAAACGTAACCTTTTAAATTAATTAAAGATAAATATTCATTAATTAAAGAAATATTATTAATAACTACCCCTATCACAATTGGTAAATATATAGTGCTCCACACCAAATAAAGAGGAATCATCTTTTTAATATAATCCTTAATATAATTAGGATTATCCTTTTCCTTTACCGCTACAAAATATCCCGTTATTAGGAAAAAGATAGGAACACATATTCTCGTTATTATATTATTAAATGCAAGATCTAATTCATTGGAAAAATTTTGAAAAGGACGTAAATGTAAAACAATAATTAAAATAGCACTAGCATACTTCAAAATATCTAAATTTTTATAATTAATATCCTTATTATCATGATTTTTATCTATTAATCTTTGATACCAAATAGTAATAGTACTACATATTACAATTATTAATAGTAGTGATAAAGGATACCCTAAGTTATTTTCCATTTGTAAAACATTTAAAAATTTTAAAGATAATACTAATATAGTTATAATTAATATAATTATTAACTCTCGTTTATACTTCATAATACCACCTATTATAATTAACCATTGATTATTCATATCATAACATATTTATATAAAAAACTAAATCTAATATTAAAAGATGCTTAGATATTAAGCATCTTGTGTCAGTATTATTTAGTATATCTAGTAAGTGATAAATGTTTAACTTTATCTGGATTTACTTGTATAACATCAGGGTTTAAGAAAATACGCATATTATGAACTCCTCTAGCAATAAAACTCTTCGTATCATCACCTCTAATTAAAATATTTTTATCTATTAAAGGTAATATTTTTTCTTCAAATATTTCTTTAACCTTTTTATGATTATTATAATTTTTATATGTATTAATTAAATCTTTTACGGTTAAATTACTATTAGTAACTAATAGATATTCAAGCATTTGACAATTTTCATCGGTAAGGTTAATTCCTTTATATTCACCAATACTATGAATAACATATTCTTTTTCCAATTCCTTTTCTACTGATGTTATCATATATTTTAAAAATAAAGTTAAATCTCCTTGCGCTCTTCCTTTAATAATATTATTTTCATAATCTTTTCTAGCAAAAACAATAGCTCTATTAAAAATAATATATGGATAACACTTATTGTTCAGTAAATACCACATTGATACAGTTCTACTAGTACGACCATTAACATCAAAATAAGGATGAATATAAACAAAGTAAAAGTGCATAATTTGTGACTTGATAAACACATCGATATTAGAATGTTCCATTTCACCATTATTAACAAAGTCAAAAAATTGGTCCATATAATAATCGATTTTATCAACTTCACACCCCGTAAAATAATTATTATCCAAATAAAGACTTTTTAGTATATATACCATTCCACATCGATAATATTCACCCATTCTATTTTTATCTGTAGGCTCTAAAAGATCATCACTTAGTAAAGCATATAATTCCTTTAAATGTTCTTTATCAATTATTTTATGAGATAAGATATATTTGTAACCGTGATATAAATTAATAATTCTTTTTCTTTGTATTTCTGGTAGAGATAATACTCTTTTTTTAATTACTTCATCAATAACAGATAAATCATCATTAATACCCTCAATGTTATTATTAGATTTTATCTCTTGTCCCATCATCATAGTCTTAGCAAACTTCAATGTTTGCATATAATCTTGACCTTCTAAGAAAGACAACAATTCTTCCTCATACGGTTGCAAATATTCTCTATTAATATGCACTTTTCTACCATTAAACATTTCTAGATTAAGTGTTGTTACGTTAGCCATAATTTTTCCCCCTTAAAAGTAAACTGTATTATACTACAAAATTAATCATATGGCTACTAAAACTTATTTTTTTAAAGCAAAACCATCTTTAAAAGCATTACCAACTCTTTCTGTTACCTTGTAATATCCATGGGTAAATGGATCATAGGCAATAGCTTCTACCTTATCAATATCGACACAATCATTATTAATAACTTCTTCATTGGCTGATACTGATAAAACTTTTCCTACTACACCATAACCATACTCATCATCTTGGCATTTGATAAATTCACATTCCATACAAATAGGAAATTCATTAATAATTGGTGCATCAACTATCTCTGATTTAACCGCCGTTAGTCCACTATTGGCGAATTTATTAGGTGTGTTATTACCAGACACTATTCCAAAGTAATCAGCTTCCCTTACATAACTAGTAGAAGCAATACTGACAGTAAAAGCCCCTCTTTTCTTGATATTTTGAACCGTTCTATGGGTACTAGATAAGTTTAATAATACTTGGTCAGTTTCCAACATTGTTCCCCAAGCCGCATTCATAACATCGATACTGCCATCATCATTATAAGTAGCAATCATTAAAACCGGCATTGGAAAAATAGCATCAGTCGTTTTAATCTTTTTCTTCATAAATTATTTTCCTTTCTCATTAACTAATTTTGATAAAGTATTTGTTGTTCTTTAATTAAATCATAACTAATTAACTCACTACTGTTTAAATCTTCTTTATGCATATCAACTGCGGTAATTTGACTATTATCATAAGTCTTATAATAGTATATTCCTCTATCCATATTACAACAAGAACTATAGATAGTTATTTCATATTTATCTTCACCCATGTGAACACATCCTCGTTGTTGACACACAGAATCTAATATATGAAAGAATTGACTAATACTTTCATTTTCTCCATCTGAAGAAAGTGAATTCATCTTCGTAAAAGTAGCTTTAACAAACCTAGATAAAGATGATAAATCCCCAGGTAGCCCCATAGCCCCCATTCCTCTACTATATGTATCTAAATTTAATTTTTTAGAAAAATTATTAACCGGTGGCTCTATAGATAAACTCATATAATTATTTAAATTAAACATGTGAATATCAAAAGTAGGATTATTAGTAAGTACTCCAACAGGATTGTCATAGATTTTAAGCCCTTCTTTAACGCTTTCAACAGTTATTGATGATGTTTTATCGGAAATAATCCAATGTAGTGGTGAGGCTGGTAATTCATTACTAAAATCAATATGAGCTATATTGAGATTATTTAACAATTTCCTAGCCTCTTCAACCGTTGCACATTGTGATAAAATATAAGGGATAAATTCAAAGGGAGCAATGTTATCTTTATTAGGATCTACTTCTTTGTAATAAGCATTACCAGGAAAATTTAACCCTGCCATTCCTAAGCCTTTTTCATTAATCGCATCATAGTAAAGAGGATAACCATTAGCAATATAAGCCATACCAATTATTGCATAATGCTCTTGAAGAGCCTCTACTTGTCTAAAGTTAAATGCATAATTTCTAGGCGTAATAGTTACACTCTCCTTATAAGAATATTCTAAATCCAAATTCCTTCCAAAATAATGATCTTTAGTATTATAAGTTACTGCTGTACACATAATTATTACCTTCCTTATCTTTTTTATATACAAATATATTATAGCGCCGCTTAGATATTTTTTCTATATATATATTATTTTATCAAGATTAATTTTTATAACTATCAAGTAGCAATTATTGTTCTTATCTACTATCCTACCCTATATCTAGAAACCTATATTATCTAAATTTAAGAACAAAAAAATTAGATATGGTATAAATCATTTAACCATTTATGTATTAAAAGATTATTAATTTTAATAAATTTTTAAATACTTACATATTTTTGAAATATTGGGAATACTATATAATGTAGTGTTAAAAATCCATGGATTGACTTTAATCATGATTTGTGCTACAATTTAATTACTCAATGACCAAGAGTTATATGAGTCCTGGAGACGCAACTATTTATTAGTTGCGTTATCCGTTTATATTGTATTTTAAAAGTCTCTAATTAAGAGTCTTTTTTATATTTATTATATTCTTTTAATACATTTTGTAGATATTTAGGCTCATCGATTAAATAGGAACTTATTATATACATATCATTTTTGTTTCTTTCAAGAATTATTATATAACTATATAAATCATCACTATACAATAATTTAGTTCTTTTTGTGTTTTTATATGGAGCAGTCCATATTTTTATTTTACTACATTCTGAACAAGCACAAGTTGAACAATTTAAATAATTTTTTATCATTGGTGCAATATAATTGATAAAATATGCACGTGGTTCTTTCATTCTAATTTTCATACCTAATGCTTTTTGGGTTTTAGTAGTTAAATGAAAAAATCCCTGCATTCTATTATCTTCAAATGGTGTAGTAAACACTTTAATTTTCATACCATTTATTTTTAAATCACCATAATATATATTTTTTATAAAATAATCATATAATTCATCATCTTTAGTAGTTTTAGGTAATGGTCCATTTAAACCGCATTTATTTTTAGTCAATATCATCTCTTGACCTCCAAATAAATATATTAAATTTTGTATTGCTATAGTATGATGATATATCAAAACTATTTTGATATAATTTTTTAATTTCATTAATAATATTTAACTTTACATTATTATTAGAAAGTTTTCTATAATAATATGATAACGCTCCAATCAAAATGTCATTAATTTGTAGTATAGGCGCTTCATAAGATCTAATTGGTTGAACTTTTTTGATAGTTTTTTTATTTGTATCTGACATTTTAATTCTTAAATAATCAAGCATTACTTGGTGATAATAATATGAGTTTGTATCTTTTATATCGGGATAGATATTATACGAATTACCCGGAATAATGATATATTTTAACATATCATAATATGCTTTATGATAAAAATCATTTTCGGTTTGATTATATCTCTCATGATTTAATTTTGTTTTATCAACTACAATAACTCTGAATTTTAAATCATCATTATTAAAGAAATAGTTAATAACGTCCAAATATAATTTTTCGGTTTTTTTATCAATCTTGTTCCATTTCAATTCTATTTTATTAGAAAAATTATAATTTTCCTTTAAATGTTCTATATATTCATTGACTTTTTTTACTTTATGTTTTAGACAGTAAACTGCCCCAATCAACATATATTTGCTATCATTACTTGCTAAATGACAACTTTCATCACAATAGACATTATATTCCATAGGGATCCTCCTTTTAATTATTTATTATATCATAATATTCAATAATTTATTAATAATTCTTAGATTATATTTCAAATAATTATGCAAAATTCATTACTTATAAACCATACTTTTACTTATTTGATGTTCTAGAAAATATTAGTATTTTTAAGGTCAAAACTATTTAGGATTCTATACAAAATTAAAAAAACTAGATACACAATCTAGTAATTATTATTAATAGTAAGTGAATCGTTCGACCCTGCAACTAACCGGATATGAAAGAAGGTCTAAATAAACTACACTTTTCAAGCAAACATACAAATATTAATCAAACTACCTTATTTAAAATTCTTTTTTACTAAATATTTTTACGGATATTTTATAAGATATATAAACCATAATAATAGTTATTATTATTAAAATTATTATTAAGTAATCTTCTAAAAAGGCTAAAAATTTTAAACCATTTGATAAATTTACAAAATTCGCAAGTAAACTACCTATAATAACTATACCAAATACCAGTAAAAAGATACCAATTCTCGCTTTTTCAACACCAAATTTATAAATAATTGGATACATAAAAGTTAAAACCAATAATGTTCCGAATATTGTACCAAACATTGTTACTAATATTTGTTCATAATTAATAGTTTGAGTATTAACATAAGAGATAATAAAAGATAAAATAATTGTGATTATTGAAACAACAAGAGTCATTAAAATTGTTGTTATATATTTTGATTTTACACTATTTTTCCTTCCATTAGGTAACGAAATAGAATAAGCATCCCACTTATTATAGTTATCATAACTAAATGATGAAATCATTATCATTACACACATAAACGGTAAGATAAATGATATATCCATTTTATCCATTAAACCCATTATGGTATATACAATAATTAATATTCCAAGTAATTTAAAATTACTTTTAATCATTGCTAAATCTTTTTTAATAAATCCTATCATTATTTTTCCCCCTTAATCATTAAAACCATAAGATCATCTAAAGTTATTTTATCAATTATAGAGATATTATATTTAGTTTTAAATTCTTTTTTATTAGGAATTAATACCTCATATTCATATTTTGCTTTTTTGTATTTAACATAATCTTTTTTATCAATATTCATAAATTCTTTTTCCGTACATTTCACAATACCATATTCATCTAATAACTCATTTGTTGTTTTGGATAAAACAATTTCCCCGTTATTAATAAAAGTTATATAATCAGCAATACGTTCCAAATCGGTAGTAATATGACTGGAAAGTAAAATAGAGCAATCATCCTTCTCAATAAAATTTTGAAATATTTGAATAACCTCAGCACGAGCAACTGGGTCAAGTCCTGAGGTTGGCTCATCTAATATTAAAAGTTTAGGATGATGAGATAATGCTGTTGCTATTTCTAATTTTTTTCTCATCCCTTTAGAAAAGGTTTTAATTTGTTTATTAGGTAATAGCGAAAATTCTTTTAAGTAGTCATAAAACAGTTTGGCATCCCAATTTTTATAAATACCTTTCATAGTCTTATTTATATCATTTGGTGTGAGGATTTCAGGAAAAAACATATCATCTAATACAACCCCAATATCTTCTTTTATTTTTCTTTCATCTTTACGATTATCCAATCCAAAAATTTTAAGTTCTCCACTATATAATTTAATAATGTCTAATATAGCCTTTATTGTTGTAGTTTTTCCTGCACCATTTTCACCAATAAACCCCATAATCATACCTTTAGGTAAAGTAAATGATATATTTTTAAGTTCAAAATTATCATATTTTTTACAAAGATTTTTAATTTCTAAAATATTTTCCATTTTTTACTTATCCTCCTCATACAATATATTTAACATTTCATTTAAAGTTTTTATATCTACATTATTCATCTTTGCAATAGTAACTGCTTTATCCATCAGTTCTTCTATTTTATTTAGTTGTTCTTCTAATGCAACATCTTTATTTATTTTAGCAACATAGAAACCTTTAGATGGAACATTTTTTACATATCCCTCTTTTACTAATTCTTCATAAGCATTTTTAGTTGTTATGACACTACAACGAAGATCTTTAGCTAGAGTTCTTATCGAAGGTAATAATTCATTTTCTCTTAGTTCATTAGAAACTATTTTTGCTTTTATTTGGGCTTTTATTTGTTCATAGATAGGAACACCATTTGAATTACTTATTATAATTTCCATAATTCACCTCTTTTGTATATATACATTATATACAGATTATGTACAGCTGTCAATATACAAAAAAATTATCAATTTGAATTAATCAAAGAAAAAGTAGACAATTTAAAAAGTCGTCTACCTTTATTATATCAGTTCATTACTGCAGTTAATTTCATCCAAAGTATTCAAATATTTACTTAATCTAGTTGTATCAATAAATATTATCCACCTTATTTTTTATCTTAAAATTGATACTAAATAATTAGAAATTTCTTGTTCTGTTATATTAGAAGTTTCAATATTAAAATTGTAATCATTATAACTAAATGTAGCATAAAAATTTTCTTCATATTTGTAAATTTTTAAATCTGTACCATTTATAATTGTGATTTTGCTATTATCTTCACTAAAATAATAATCTCTTAATGGTTGTTGATCTTTGGAATATTTAATTTCAATATTTCTATCATTACCATCTGTAATAAGCATTATATAATTTGCTATTACATCATATTCTTTACTATCTTTATCTCTTCTAGTATAAACAATAAAGTTTTTAGTTTGAGTTAAATCGCTAGGAATAATAAATAATTCTTTATCCAGATTAGAGTTTTCATTTGTTTTAAAAGGATAAGGTATATTTACACCATTAACAGTTTTAATATCAATATCTAATCTTGCCATACCTACTTTTGATAAATCATTGATATTTAAAGTTATATTATTTTCTTTATCAATGTATGGTTTACTTTCAAGCAAATTATTACTATCACTTCTATAATTTAAAAATATAATTCCACTTATAACAACTAGCAAACATATTGGTGCTAAAGACCATTTTAATAAACTATTTCCGCTTTTCATTTCTCTTCCTCTTTCTATTTTTTTAATTATTTCCTCATAATTGTTTGTTGGGTTAAAATCTTGTTCTATTGCATTTTTTAACCTTTCTTTGTTAGTCATTAGAAATACCCCCATTTCCAAATTTTTCCTGTAATTCCCTTAATGTCCTATAGATTAAATTTTTTATATACGATTCACTAACTTTCAATTCTTTGGATATTTCTTTAAGTGAGAACTCTAGTCTGTAATATAAGTAAAATACTTTAGGAATATCCTGATTTTTTTTACTCTTAATATAATTCCATATAGTAAGCCAGTTGTCTTTTTGAATAACCAAATTTTCAATATTTATTTTATCTTCTAACAAATCAATTAACTCTATATCTTTATCATTTTTTTCAAATATAGATATCGTCTTTATTTTTTGAAGCAAAGTATAATGTTTTTTTATTTTGTTATTAGCAATGCCAATAAGATAATTTTTAACATTATTATTTTTTAATTCCTTTTTATTTATAATGTTCCATAATTCTAAATAAGTTTCTTGGATAATGTCGTTTGTATCATTTACATTATGACATTTTATAATTACATATTTAAGTAAATCTAAATGAGTTTTATCGTATATATCATTAAACTTATATAGGTTGGATTGACTAGTCATATTCATCACCTACAATATAATAATCCCAATTTTTTCAAAAAAAGTTTCAAAAATTTACAAAAATTTATTTTTATATTTAATCTAAAAAAGCAAATTAAAAATAATTTACTCGTAATTTATTATTATAATTTATTTTAAATCTAATGCTCCTTTAGGGCATTCCCGAATACATTTACCACATAAAATACATTCTGTTCCATTTTTTCTTTTTCTTGAATCATTTAACATATCAACATTCATTGGGCAAATTTTTATACATTTTTGGCAACTAATACATTTGTTATGATTACATTTAATTCTTAAATATGAAAAGTAACTAGCAGGTTTTAAGAATATTGTAATCGGACAAATATACTTGCAAAAGGCTCTATTATCTTTTAATACAAATGCTAATATTATTCCTAAAACATAATAAATAACATTACCTATTATAAAAGACCAAAACATTATATTCTCTATATTATCAACTTTAAAAATAAACATGGCTGATACAAATGATAAGGATAATAAAAAAACTATATATCTAATCCACCCCAATTTCTTTCTGTTATACTTTGGAGATTTGTAAGGCAATAAATCCAATATCATAGCTGTCCAACAAGCATACCCACACCAACCTCTACCAAAGAATAAGGGTCCACATATTTTGGCAACAAAATAATGTATCGTTGCGGCCTCAAATACCCCTAAAAATAGATAGTACCAAAATCCCTCAATTTGCATATTTTCTCTACATATAATTCCCAAATAAACAAGCATATAAAGTCCCACACTTAATTGAACAAAATTTCTGGCATATTTCACTTTATGTGCCATTAAATAAATTCCCGTTGAAACACAAAGGCCTATATAATTAAAATTTAATAAATAAAATAAATTATTGGTTGTTGCAAATAGATATATAGCAACAACTTCAAAAATTATCATCATTATTATTACTATTTTGTTATCTTTAATCCATTTAAACATACTCTAACATCTCTTACAAATTACTATTTTTCTTACTAAGTATTATAACATGAAAAAAGCAAACTTTATATATCGTTTGCCATTTATTTTCTTTTAATTGTTTACTTCTATATTGCCACAATTATTTTCTATTTTTAAGGTAACATCAGATTTATTATAATTATTTTTAACTTTTACTTTTCCTAAATCGGTTTTGGCATCAATAAATAATTCATTTGTATTACCTATTTCTATATCGCCATAAGCATCTTTAATATAAGAATCTTTTTTTAAATTAATATTGTTAAGTTTTATATCTCCACAATCATTTTCAAGATAAAGATAATTATCAACTGATTTAATCTTTATATCTCCATAACTATTTTTTGCTGTTACATCAACTGTACTCGAAATTACAACATCTCCACATTCTTCGTTTATAGTTAATACATTAGCTTTTTCTATTTCTATATCTCCATAATTATTATCTACTTTAACAATATTACCACCAAGTATTTTAACATCTCCGCACTCTTCTTCAACTTCAATATTAGCATTTAAAAATTCATCGATTGAAATATTACCATAATCATTTTTTATATCAATATTTCCATTAAAATCTTCTGGCAAATATATTTCTATCTTAGCTGATTTTTGATTAAAACAAAATCCTACGCAATTTCTTTCACTTGTTTTAATATTTAAAGTATCAAGATTATTTTCAACATCAGTATAATCTTTTTCACCGTAAATTATAGCCTTAATATTTCCAGTATCAGACCTTTTTACAAAAATTTCACTTGTAGCAGCATCTATTATAATATTATCAAATTTTTCTTCATAAGTCTTATCTAATATTAATTCATTACTATTTTGTAAGCCTATTCTAAAACCTTTAAATTTAAATTCACCTCGTAAAAGATCAACGAAAAATATTGAGAGTACTACCATAATAATAGACAATAAAATAATTAAAGTTATAATCCATTTCTTATTTTTCATCTTTATAACTCCTTAACATAAATATTAATTTTAATATTTCTTCAAACAAACCAAATATTACCCATATTATCCATGTTAAATGCCACGCCATGGTTTTAAAACTAATAATTAAGTATATAATAGCAACTATTACTGCTACTACATCGGAAATTTGATTTTTTAATTTATCTGCTTCAGTTTCTTTAGGCGTTTTTATTTTTTTATACCTAATACATACATAAATTATTATACCGGTTGCTATTCCACAAATAAGTAAAAATATAGCAGATGCAACTATTGGATTCATATTCATAACTGGAATTGAAATCATTATCCATACAACTCCCAAAAAATATAATACAACGCTACTGGCTATTCCCTTAGCTTTTTTACTTGTCTTTAGTTTTTCTTCTTCTAAATCAATAACACATTCAGTATTTTGGGAAGATTCCTTTTCTTTTAATTCAATAAATAATTCCTTTGGAGTAATACCATATAATTCACACAAAGGAACAACCTTATCAAAATCAGGCATGCTTTGATCTGTTTCCCATTTGGAAATAGTTTGTCTAGTAACATTTAATTTTTCTGCAACTTCCTCTTGAGATAATTTTTTATCTCTTCTTAGCTTAAATAATCTTTCACCTAAATTATTCACTTTCCTCACCTCACACCTAAAATTATATATTTTATTTTAGTTGCAATCTACCTGTTTAAGTTGGAAATTTGTCAACTAAAATTAACATTTTAATAAATATATCATGAAAAAAACAAACTATTTCTAGTGTACTCATATAAATTATAATTTAATTAGCAAATATTTTTTTAAATATATTTGCTACAAAATCATTATCGTTCATTTTGCTTTCTAAATACTTATTGAAATTATTTTGATTGATTCCATCATAAACTATATCTTTAAAATTAGGATACAATTCTTTAATTTGTTTTCTACTTACTGTATAGGTATTACCACTAAAATTAAAAGTAATTTGTTCTACATTATCTATTAAAGCAAATATTGATATAGAGTTATATAATAATGATTTTTCTAAATAATGATTCTCATTAACATACCAATCAGTAATATGGTAGTCGATTGTTAAGCCAAGATTTACAGAATCAATCTCAAAAACATAACCATACTCGGCAAGTGGTAAATTATCAATTAAATGACTATCATTACTATTGTTACCGACATATTGATTTTTATATTGGATTATGTTTTCAATTCCTGATTTGTTTCTATTAAATGGAGTTATTGGTATATTATCTTCCGTGTACTTTTTTTGGGTATCGATTATATAATACTCATTTTTAGTATTTCTGTTTATTCTATATACATTATAAAATGGTGCTTTATAAATAATCATAGTATCCCCAGTTTCTTTTAAATAAGAAAATCTTGGAGCCACTTTATTTACAACTACATTAGAATAATCAAGAACAAGTAGTAATATGAAGCCTATCACAAAGTAACCTATGCCTACCAATAATTTTTTTAAAACCGTTTTGTCCCTTTTTATATTAACAAAGCCAAAAGTAGATATAAATAAACCCATTACAGAATGGATAGCTCCCCAACTACTATCAGTAGGATAAATGGTAAAGGCAATAAAAATTAAACCCAAACCAAAGAACATAATCATTTCATAGATTAATTTATTTTTTTTAGACATTTTTTTATTAGAATAATCTATTGTATCAATAATATTTTGTTCTAATTTTTCTTGATATTCTTTTTCTTTAACTTTTTCACCGCTTAATAAATCATTAACCGTTATTTTTAAAATTTTACATAAATCTAGCATAACAGAGGCATCAGGTAATCCTTTGCCACATTCCCATTTAGATACGGCTTTATAAGTTATACCTAACATACTTGCAAGCTCTTCTTGAGTTAAATTTTGTTCTTTTCTACACATAGCAATAAATTTACCAATTTTTTCTTGATTCATATTTTTTGCTCCTTTCGAAAACAACTATACAATATTAACACAAATTTCAACACCTACAGTTAGTAGAGTTATGTAATTTTACTCACACAAATGTAATTTGTATTATTTTTTATTTGATAGCTCTTTGCAAGTATCAATAACTATTTCTTTTAAAAATTCTTGATTATCTATATCATCTACTAAATACATGGGTTTAGCACCATCATAAGGTATAGATTCTTGCATATTGTATTTTTTATTACTATCTACTATCTTAACAAGTAATCTATCATCATATATACCACCAAATAAAATATTATTGTAATAAAGTAAATATTCTCCCATCATTGATTTACAAGTAATGTTATCTAATAAATTTAATTGTTCCAATACAAAATCCCTATATTCTTTTGTTGTAGCCATTATATCAACTCACTTTCAAATTATTATTTATCGCTCTTTTTATTTTTTAATAATAAAACTATTCCTACTATTATAAGTATAATACTAGGTAATAAAAATTCTAAACTCCTTACTATAATATATACATAAAAAGGAGCAGACGGATAATTGGAATAATAAGTTATCCAATCAAGATTTAAGATTACAATAAATCCTAAAATTAAAAGTAAAGATACAAAGAATAAAATTAAACTTATTATTTTTTTAATACCTATTTTTTCCTTTTTTATCTTTTTACTAATTATATAAATCAATGATAATAAAATATAAGTTATAAAGCAAAATATAAAAAGTAAATAAGTAAATGTCGTAAATGTTGGGGTAGTTCCAAAATGGTATAAGCTAAATGTTTCAGCAAATATAAATGTTATTATTAAAGATAAAATAATAGTTCCTATTATAGTTAATGTTTTTTTCATAATTTCTCCATTTCTACAAATTACATTTGTTTCACTAATATTATAGCATTTTTTATCTAATAAAAAAACTAGATACACGATCTAGTAATAATTATTATTGGTAGCGAGAGGGGGATTCGAACCCTCGACCCACCGGGTATGAACCGATTGCTCTAGCCAACTGAACTATCTCGCCATAAGTGAACAATAAAATAATAACATAATCATAATTTTTTGACAATACTTAAAATCAAAAAAATACTTAAATCATTTTTATATTGTTCTAATTTAACCTTTTTATACCTATACTCTACCCATTAGATACATACTTTTCAATATTATAAATAGTAGTAGGCGTATTTTTAGTAAATAAATATTTACCATTACTATAAGTAATATCGCCAAAATACTTAGAAAACTCTTCATCAAATACTAGTTTAGTATCACATATCACATCATCACAAGTATTATCCATAACTTCATTGTATATACCTTTATTAGTAATTAATCTTATACCATGTACTTCGTTAGGGACCTCTTCAGATATCTGTAAATATTTAGTATGATCTATATCTAATAGATTATTATTATTACTTCTAAATACAACAAACACATCGCCTAAATAATCTTGTTTATTAAAAATAATCTCCGTATTATTATTTGTTAATAAATTAAAAGATGTAGGATAACCATAATTAGTGTAAACATTAATATTTCCCTGGAAATCAATTAATAATTTATTAGAGTAAAGGCTCTCATCGAGTAATAGACTCTGAGAAGATACATCATAAAAGTATATATATTGATAATCATTATTTAATTTATCTAAATTCATTATATCTTCTAAATAATACTTAAGATTCTCCTCTACATAAGGACTAATATTATTATCTTTAAGCGTATAAATATTATATTCATTATCATAAACAAGGGCATTATTATTATAAAAACCTTTAATGCTTACTGAAGTAGTAATTATTTTACAATTATATCCATTATTAAATATAGAGTCATATTTAACCTGATATACCTCACCACTATCGGTAAGCAAATATTTATCATCTAAATAAATAATAGATTCATTATTAGCAGGACAAGTAAAACTTGTCTTTTTTATATTATTATTATCTAGAAAATTGTTAAATTCATCAACAGTTATTTCTCCATGAAGCAAGGCATGTCCCCTATCGTAGTCATATTTAATCCACGCAACGGATGCTAGTGAACAAATAATTAATATGTATATTATAAGTTTTATATTAAACTTCATTTTTACCACCACTTCTAATTAGAATTGATTCTATGTTTTTTATTTAGTTTTACCTTTTTTACTTGTCTATTTTCTAACATCTCTGCTTCTTGTTGGAGGCGCAATACTTCTTCCTTCCATAGCTCACGATAATATGAATACTTACCGTTTTGATTAATAAACGGATTATTTTTATCAACGACTATAGGCATACCATAAACAATTCGTACTTTATGAAACAATCTTGGTTGTTCAATAAAAACAGGAATTATTGGTGATGCAGAATGATCAGCTATGAAAAAGGCTCCTGGCTTAATCCTAGATAATGTATCATTATTTATATCAGATAAAGTACCCTGAGGGAATAAGAGAAAAGTTCGGTTTTCTTCTTGCATCATATATTCGCTAGCGTTCTTTAAAGCTAAAACAGGATTAGCTTTTCTATCTACAGGAACAACATCTACACTTCTTAATATAGTATTAATAACAGGGATATCAAAGCATTCTTGTTTAGCCATAATTCTTACTTGATTAAATCCTGCCCAAAATATGGGACCATCAAAGTCACTAGAATGGTTGGGGCATAATATGTATTTGCCATCAGATAAATCCGGTTTATTATATTCATGTATTCTAAATAAACATTTATACAAAACCAAGTTACTAATCTTTTTTAACATAATAATCCCCTCCTCTTCGCCTTATATTATAATATTTTTTAATCGATTACTCAATAAAAAAACAAAATATAGTTTTGAATATTTTATTTATGTGTTATAATTTAAATATGCCGACATAGTTTAGTGGTAAAACAGGTCCTTGGTAAGGACCAGCGGACAGTTCAATTCTGTCTATCGGCACCAGATTGATAGAAAACTCGGACTTTTTAAATTATTGATAAGTTCGAGTTTTATTATTCAATAATTTATGATAAAATGATTTTAGTAATTAAGGGGGGAAATATGAAAAAAGAGTTAATTAAAACAGAAATAAATGTTAATAACAATAAAATAGGTATTTTAAGAATTGGTGATACCGACTATATATCATTAACTGATTTAGCAAAATATTCTAATCCTGAAAATCCTGCTAATGTTATTATACATTGGATGAGCAATAAAGGAACATTTGATTATATAGGATTATGGGAACAATTAAATAATGAAAATTTTAATTTCACGGAATTCCGTGAAATTAAAAATAATGAAGTTGGATATTCATCATTTACTTTAAGCCCCAAAAGATGGATTGATAGAACAAACGCCATAGGAATATATTCTAAAGGTGGAAAATATAGCATAGGAACATTTGCTCATCCTGATATAGCATTTGAATTTGCTAGTTGGTTAAGTCCTACTTTTAAGTTATATTTGATTAAAGAATTTGAAAGATTAAAAAAGAATGAAGCATATCAAGAGAAAATTGAATGGCATGCTAATAGAGTTTTAGCTAAGACTAATTATTTAGTACATACAGATGCAATAAAAAATTATATTGTACCATTATTAACTGAAAAACAAAAACAGTATGTATATGCAGAAGAGGCTGATGTATTAAATGTTGCACTATTTGGTATGACAGCAAAAGAATGGAGAGAAAATAATCCAGAGTTAGCTAAAGAAGGAAATATTAGAGATTACACCGATTTAGTACATTTGGTAATATTAAACAATTTAGAAAACTCTAATTCTGAATTTATTAAATTAGGATTATCACAAAAAGAAAGATTAATAAGACTTAATGATTCTGCTAGAAATCAAATGGAAATCTTAAAGAATAATAATGGAATCAAAGAATTAGAAAATATTGATAAATATTTAATTGAAACTAAATGAATATTTGTCAATTTAGAAAACACACTTGCATATTGTCAAAAACAATAAGAAGGTGATGATATTGAAAATATTAAGAAATAATATAAGCGATAGTGAATTTTATAATTATTATTTGATAGATGACAATAAAAAGTTAGGAATAATATATTGTGATAATGGAGATTTATATTTTACTTCTTTTGATAGAAATCAAGAAACCGATTTTTTATAACAAAAGAAAATATGATTATTTATAATTTATTTGATGCATTATATAAATCATTTAAAAATGGAGATGTATTTCAAGTAAGTGACTACGAATTGTCACAATGTAGTGATATAAATGAAAAAATAAGATTATATACACAAATTTCTGAAGCAAATAAAAACTTAAAAAATAGTGAATTATATAAAAAAGTTTTTAATAATGGAAAAATTATTTGGATTAGTGATGATAGTATCTCGTTTGACTATAAAAATGCAGATTCTATGACAATTAGCAATGAAGGAGAATATTATAAATTAAAATTTACTTATTATGAAGATTTATATCCTCATTTAAGAAGTATTAGAATACGAAATGCTCATAGTAGATATAAACCTTTTAATGCTTTTATGATGGATTTTTTCAACAACTTACAAAAATACGAACCAGACTATCATCAAATACACATAGAAGAATATTTATACAAACAAGAAAAGCAAAAAAAAATTAATAAAATAAGTTGTCGTACTTCTTCCTTTAGGACACCATTATGACATGAAACTCGAACTCGTATGTTTGAGTTTTTTATATAAAAAAGGAAAAATATAGATTATATTGTATAATATTATTAGTAGGAATCGGAATATGAAATATAAGTTAGCTCTATTTGAAGAAAAAGAAATTAGAAAAACTTGGAAAGAAAATAAATGGTATTTTAGTATATTAGATGTTGTATATGCGCTTACAGATTCTAATGATCCTAAACAATATATAAAAAAACTAAAATCAAGAGATGATGCTTTACAAAATAACTGGGGTACAATTTGTACCCTACTTGAAATGCCAACAAAAGATGGAAAAAAAAGAAAGATTCAAGTGAGTGATACAGTAGGAATACTAAGAATTATTCAATCTATTCTTTCTCCAAAAGCAGAACCTTTCAAAATTTGGCTTGCTAGAGTTGGTAGTGAAAGAATAGAAGAAATTAATAATCCTGAACTTGCCATGGATAGGATGAAACAAATTTATGAAAGGAAAGGTTATCTAAATCTTGGATAGAACAACGAGAACGTGGAATCACAACAAGACATAATTTAACCGATGAATGGAAAGAGCGTGGAGCACAAATTGGAAAAGATTATGCTATATTGACTAACGAAATATATAAATCTGGTTTTGGTTTAAGTGCAAAAGAATATAAAAATGTTAAGGGATTGCATGAATCTCAAAATTTACGAGATTCAATGACTAATATTGAACTTGCTCTTACTAATTTAGGAGAAGCCACAGCAGTAGAATTTCATAAAAAGAATAATAGCCAAGGATTAACAAAATTAAAAAATGATATGAATAAAGCAGGTAAAGTATTAAATAAGGCAAAACAGGAAATTGAACAAGAACTAGAAAGGCC
>CANQGH010000009.1 GCA_947601845.1 uncultured Bacilli bacterium
ACATCAATAGTTTATCATTTTATTAAAATATATACAAGTTTCCATCAGTAAAATTGTTCATAAGAGATAAAAATTTTGTGAAATTAAAAAAATAAAATTGAAAATTATAGAAGGGGGAAAACACGAATTGTATGGTTTTGATAAGGATATCGTTGAATTTTTATTAACAAATTTATAATTATGTTTAAGGAAAAATAATAAACGGAATAAGAAATTACAATAGGCAATTGCAAGCCCATCTTAAATAAAATAGAAGAAGACTTGCAGGATTACATCTAAAGAAAAAGAATAAAAATTAGTAATGGAAAGACTAATATGGGATGTTAAATATTTTATGGTCTCAAATTACGATAAAAAGTTAATTCATCACGAATAAAAAGAAAAATATATTTTACTAATAGTAGTTAAGTATATAAATTGAATATAGGAAGTCTACCATATTTGATAAATACTATCATGAATTCAAGGAATACATGATTGGCTTGGGAATGATATATTTATAATATTTATTTATAATAAAAACTTATTAAAAACATATAATTACATGGAGATGATTATATGTTTTTTAAAGTTGGTGACTTAGTAACAAGGAAATCTCATGATAATGATATTGTTTTTAAAATAGTAGAAGTAGTGGATAAAGTAGCCTATTTAAAAGGCTTAAATGTGAGACTTTATGCTGATAGCCCTATAGATGATTTAAAACTAATAGAGGATGCTCGAGTTGATGATAATGATTTTATTGACCGAGTGAATAGTTCTATAAATCTAGATCGCAATGAATACTTTTATCTCCCAGGTAAAGTTTTACATTTTGATGGGGATAATTCTTATGTAAACTTAATAAAAATACCATTTTTATCCTTATATTGTAAGGGTTTTGTTAAAATTTATTATGTATAAAAATTCATATAAATTATCTCTAAAAACTTAAAATTTGTAAAAAATGACTCAAAGTTCTACATAACATTGGAGGGGCTGACCTTTCTTACGTAACTATATCAGCCCTTGAATTAAAATTATAAATTCAGTATAATTAAAGTACAATATGGTAGTATTAGAATCATAATAATATGTGTAAATAGCTATGGAGAGGTAATAGTTAATTTATATAATTGTTAAATTTAATTAAGTCCATATTGAAAAGGTATCAGTTTACTCCCCCCCCCCGATGCTTTTTTTATGGAAAAAAGGAGAAATTGCAGTGGTAAGCTTAAAGTAGACAATGAGAGGGGGTATGTAGACAACGGCATAGGTAGGGCATAGGTATAAAAAGGCTAGTGAGTTAGCAGTTAAAAAAAATATACCACGCATTGTTAGAGATTTATTCGATGATGAAGCTACAATTATAATGGTGGACAGCAATCTTCAAAGCAAATACTTTAAAATATTAGACTGCAATGAGGAAAAAAATAAAAGGGGAGGATTTTCTATTTTTGTGAAATCTAATAATATTTAAACTTGTGGAATAATTTAATAACTTAATTTATTAATCAATACAACCTAACTACAATATAAATTGTTTTCTACAAAGGTTGAATCTTCTATATAAATGGTTTTATTGTCACATAGTATAAGGTAAAACTCTTTGCTTTTGTATATTTTATAATTTTCTTTTAATTCTAATACGGTCTTATTATTTTCTACGCGATAATCAAGATAATCGATAACATCCTGCATACTCATCCACCCAAACTTAAGCATACTATTAAAATAGTGCATTTCATCTCTTCCATTCTTAAATAATAAGAATGTTGATAAATTAAAATATAAATTGTAAATGTTACCATCTTTTCCTTTATATTTAAACTCATTAGTCCCATAGCAAATGCCAAGAGGGCAGCTTAATATACTATGTGTAAGCTTTTTAGGATCAGTTATTAGGCTACATTCATTATTCGATTTACTACCCATTTCATATTCAATATAAAATGAATTAGAAAAAATTCCAGATTCGAATCCATAGTTTTTAATAGTTATATCATTTTTTTGGTCATAATAGACAGTTTCATTATTACAAATTTTCTTTTTAAAACCGCCAATTATGTTATCTAGTTCCATTTCTAAGGATAATTTGCTTCTTATAGATTTGAAATTTAATTTATTGTTATCATTACTTTTGAAAGATGATAACTTAGGAATTTCTAACAATATAGAAGTATTAGGAATGTTATATTTTTTACTGCCAAATGGAAATAGTTTTAATATCAAGAAGGCGGTAAATATAAATACAATACTTAGTACTAATATTAAAGACTTAAACTTTTTCATAATCTATACACTTCCTGCTTATAATTATAATATTAATGTATCAGGAAATAAATTGAAAAATAAAGAAATCTTATGCTGGCCTAAAAAAAGGTTACAGTCTAGTCAAGAGATAGATGAGTAAATCTATCTTTTCATTTAATTATATAATTTTTTTAAGAAAAATTTAAATTTTAAAATTTCAAAAACTTTTTTCATGCTTTTTATGTCACTATCAAGGGAAAATTTCCTAACTAAGAAATAATTTTCTTTTTAGAATTATGTTTTTCAATATATTTTTGATATGAAGCAGCTTTAAAAGGATGTGATGCAGGAGGCCTGTAAACATTCTTTTCTTTCTTTATTTTCTTAGAAGTATGTTGCTCTATAATTAATTTAGCAGCATTATAAAATTTATCTTGATAGAGAATATAAAATTTACGATCAAAAGATTCTATAAAAATAACTTTAGTTTTAGGAACTAAATTAATACGTTGATGATTTAATTCAGGATAATAAAGAAAACCTTTATGTTTTATAGTAGAGCCATTATTAACAGTTTTAGTAGTAAAAATAGATAAATATAGGTTAATTAAATCGGTAGATGGTGACTCTTCCATAAAAGATTTGTTATAATTAATAGGAAGAGCAAATTGTTTGTTGTATACTGGCAGGTATTCTTTTACAAACTGATTTGCTTTTTCAATTGTATTAATATTATGAAATCTTAATTCAGCAACTAATCTGCTTTGAAAAGTGCCAAATAACCTTTCAATTTTACCTTTTGCTTGAGCAACAGAAGTTGTTATTATCTCAATTCCTAATTTATCACAAGCAGCTTCAAATTGAGTAAAAGTGTCTTTTTCAATATTAACCATTTTTTTTGAATAATATTCAAAAATAGTTCTTCTATCAGAATAGAAGGTCATTGGTATTCCATAATTAGTAAGAATTTGATAAGTCATTTCGTAATAACCTTTTATAGTTTCACCAGTATCAAAATATGCTCCTAAAACATTACCAGTTGCATCATCAATAGCCGCATGAAGATATGTTTTAAAATTTCCAAACCAAAGATGAACAGAAGCATCAATTTGAACTAATTCACCAAAATATTTTTTTCTTTCTCTAGAAGGATGTAGATTTTGTTTTTTACTTTTTCTGTTCTTTTTAGGAGATTTAATATTACCTTCAGATAATATATTATATAAAGTTCCATATGGTATATTTATGTTTTCAATATCCCTTAATTTTTCCCTAAAATGAGTAAAGTTAAAATCATAATATTTTTCCTTGTAAAGATTAACAATTTTTTCTCTAAAGGATGAATCTAATTTATTGAAAGGAATATTATATTTAGATTTATGGATAAAACCGAATTTACCTTGAGTCTTATAAATATTAATTAATTGATTAATTCTTCTTTCAGAACAACCGATAATTATAGATGCTTTCTTTTTGTCAATTTTACCATTAATTATTTTAATAATAGTTTTATATTTTAACTTTTCCCTATAATTCATCTCAGATACACTAACTTTTTCTTTCATAAATAATCACCTAATCATTTATGATACATTATTTGGGAAATTTTCGCTTGATAATAGTCGGGAAATTTTCGCTTGATAATCACATTTTTTCATGCTTTTTATTGACATATTTCGGTAAGTATATTATATTTATATTGATTAAAGAAAAAGATTATTGTAATTAAGAAATGTGAGCAGTATTAGCATTTTATGTTAATGGTTTTTTTTTAATTAGGAAGAGTGTTTTATATAGATTGAAATGGAGGTAAAAGTATGAAAAAATATTTAAAAATTATTAGTATTCCTTTTATGACAATCCTTTTTGTTTTCGTCGGAATAATGACAGTAAATGCTGCATATGGAGGAACATTTACTGTAAAATTAAAAGCATTGGGGTTGGGTGGTGATAAAGCAACTGACTGGGTAAATCCGCCAGCAAATTATGCTTATGTTTCTGATGTTACTATTCAAACAGTGAATGGAGATAAATATGATGTGTTTTATCAAACTTCATATAATTCTTCAGATGTTACCGTTGGTGGTAAGCTAACTTTAAGAGGTAAGGGTAATAAAGATACCGCTGTATGGTTCCCTCTTAGAGGAAATGCATATGGGGGACCATATACTCCTTATGCATCAAAACAATGTTCTGGACAAAATACTGACTCTAACTATTGTGCTTTAGCAAATAATGATTATCGTTTAGTATTTCAAAATAATTCACTATCTGGTGGAGAAATCACTATAACATCTTTATTTACATTCGATTAAAATATAAATTAATATGTAATTCATTCTTCATTTTTATTAATTAATATAGATAAATTATGTTTTAGATAAAATAATAGTGGAGGTTATTATGAATTTCAAATTGTTTAAAAGTAGATTTGTTGACAAAAAAGTAGTATTTTTTTTAATAATTTCAATTTTACTTTTTATTATTTCTTTTCTTATTTTAAAATCTAATCTACTTTACGATAGTGCTAACTATATTGATAGTTATATTAGATATTATACTAATGAATATCTTGGTGGAGATTTTAGTAAATTAATTGTAAATAATAGTTTTATGATATTTATTGAAAATGAAGTTATGAAATTAGTTTCAGCTCCTTATATCTATTGCTTGATTAGTCAACAAAATATATATATGATATATGTGTTAATATTACCACTATTATTATTTTATCTAATATTTGAAAAATTATATGATGAAATTCATAATGGAATGGTAAGAATAAAAGTATTAAAAATTGGGTTGAAGAAATATATTTTTTCTACATTGGTTTATAACTGCTTATTTGCAGGCATTATTTCTGTTATTCCTAAAATTATATATTATACATTTTTATGCATGTTTTACAGTGGCAATTATTCTCAATCACATGTTTTAACTAATATAATAGATTATGACTTGTTAAATGTTTTTTTAAATTATAATCCAATTCATTTAGTTATAATGGATTTTATTGGTTCCTTTATGTTGGGTGTTTTTGTTGCTTTATTAACAATGATGGTTGTATTGATCTGCCAAAAGAAAGTAAATACATATTTTGGTTTTATATTTTCTTTATTAGCTATAACTATTATAGCAACAATAGTTAATAATTATAGTAAAAAATTAATTATTGCTCCTTTGTTATTGTGGTCATCTGTATTTAAGGTATTAATGACAAGTTTTGGATTAAATGTTAGTCTGCTGTACCTCCTACTTAGTACTTTAATAATAACTTTATTATTAGGAATTATAGCATATATAATTTTTAGGAAGAGAATTGTGAAGTATTTATGATAAAAATTTTTTTAAATTTCATTCTATCAAGAAAGTATTTGATATGGCTAATAGTTGGTTTTTTACTGATATTTGTTGGTTTATCACCTCTACTAAATTCGACAATAAGATATTTAAATGACATTAATATTGAAAGCACTAATTTATATTTGGTAAATACGTTATTTTTGCCTAATGCTTATCAATTTTATGCTATTTTAGCTAATGTCGTAGTAGATGTTAGTTTTATTGGAATCTTAATTTATCCAATTTTACAAATTTTATCATATTTTTTCATTGAAGTAGGAAATATATCATTATTAAAGACTGGCAGATTAAAGTTTATAAATTGTATTTTTGTTACAATTGTTATTACCGCATTTGTAATTAATTTTATTTATTATTTAAATATTAATATATGGTGGATAATCAATATGCATAAATTATTGGTCGATATTAGTGTAATTCAGACATTAGTTTACAAATGTTGTTTTTCAATTGTTATTATGGGAATATTTGTGTTGTCATTTCTATTGTTTTCTAATTCTTTTATTTCCTATTTAATATCAATTGTTGTGTATGTAGTTTTTAATATATTTGTAAATGTTTTCTCATTGAATTATGATGGAGTCATATTAAAATACAATTACTTTTATTTAATAATATTTCTAATGAGTTTAATGTTTGCTTTAATATATATATTATCTATTAAAATGATAGTAAGAAAGGATATATAAATAAAGATATGAAAACAATTATTGAATTAAAAAATATAAACAAATCATTTGGTAAAAATATTGTAATTAATAATTTAAACCTAGATATTGAGGAAGGAAAAGTAACCGGAATAATTGGTAGAAACGGTAGTGGTAAGACAGTACTATTAAAAATAATGTGTGGTCTTTATATACCAAACGAAGGTAGTGTTTTATTAAATGGCGAGGAATTATCAGTTGATAAACCTAACAATTTATTTGGCATATTGATAGATACTAATTTTTTAGATAATGAAACGGCTTACAAAAATTTAAAGTTACTATCTTATTTAGATAAGAAAATAACTGATAAAGATATATTTGCAGTTTTAGATAAAGTAGGATTGGATTTTAAAAACAAAACAAAATATCGCAATTATTCAACTGGTATGAAACAAAAATTAAAACTTGCACAAGTTTTGTTGTTTAAACCAAGCATATTAATTTTGGATGAACCATTTAATGGATTGGATGAAGAAAGCGTAACATTATTTAGAAACATTATAAAAGAATATAGAGAAAACCATGCGACAATAATAATTACTAGCCATTATCGTGAAGATATAGAATTACTTTGTGATTATGTCTACAAAATGGAAAAGGGAGTTCTTAGAAAGGCGGATGGTTATGAAAAATTTAAAAAGAGTTAAGATAATCACTTTTACGATAATAGTTATTTTATTGTTAATAATAGTTGTCTTTTTTCTAAATAAATACTTACAAAGCGAAATGGAAACATATCAGCATTATGATGATTTTAGCCGGGCTAATATTGTCGAGCATCTTAATTTAATTAAAGACTTTAATTCTCAATATAGTGAAATTAGATATCAACAAAGATATAAGCGGGATGAACCGGTAACAACTGGGCAACTAATTTATGATTTTGCTCAATATGAAATTGTACCAATTTTAAATTATTTAGCAACTCCAGAGGATAATGAAGATTTGAATAATGCGTTTTCTTATATATTAGATTTCACTGGAATTTATACAGTGACACAAACAGATTTAGCTGAGGATATTTTTGTTAAACAAAGTAATGGGAAGTATTTTGTTAAGAAGGGTGAGGATTATGTATACACTGTTAAAAAGAAAATCATAACAAAAAATCAGTTCAATAAATTATATTATGAATATGCAAAGAACAGTAATATATTAAACTATTTCATCAACCTATTGATGCAAAATGAACAAATAAAAAGAAGCTTTAATGCAAATGAATTAAAGTGGCAACTTACTAGCAATTATAATGATTTTTATAAAAATTACAAGAATATTATTTTAGATGTAATTTGTAATGATTTGGAGAATTTCTCTTCTTATTTAGAGTCATTAGTTATTAAACCATGTGAAGGAATGGTTCTTACGGGTGAATTGTTAAATACCATGGATTGCTCCTATAAAATTTCAAAAGAGTTAGATGCTGAAGAAATAACATTAAATTATACTTTGAGGCGTGTTCAGAAATTATATAATCAACCAACTAAATACTATAAGTGGCTTTATGTTTTAGATTTAGACTCTGTTTGGAATCAATTGAGTGAGCTTGGTTACCCAAAGTTGTATGATTAATAATGCTAATTGTTTTAGTAAAATGGAATACTTATATATCAAGTGTAGTATAATTATATTAAGGTGGCAATGCCATAATATATTAATCCAAGAAGGGAAAGGTAGAAAGAATATTTGAGGGGTATGGCATAATGCAATAATCTAGTAATATTTTATTAAATTTATATATAAAAAATCAGTTGTTTAAGCAGTATTTCTGATCTGGTTGATGGCAATGCTTGTGGGGGTTTGCCTATGGTCGATAGGCAAAATAAAAAGGTCATGAGTTGTATATTACATACAATTTATGACCTTTTTTTTATTGCCCATCTGTCAACTTTTTAATTAGAGGTCCACCTCTAATCGATTTGTTAAAAATTTTCAAATCGATTGGAGAAATAAAAATGGCGGGTATGCCAAGAAGAAGGAAAAGTAAATATAATTCTTATTATATTAAGTTATGATGAACCAAAAGAATATATATTGTTTCTTTTAGGAATAGTCAACGCAAAGAAAATAATGTTGTTGTAGAAGAAGAAATTATATATAAAACTTGCATATTGGATTTGAATTGTGTTAGTAGTAGCGTTAAATATACTTATGAAATTTCAAAAACCAAAAATAAAGTTTAAATTGGGAAAATGTCGACTATTAAACAACATTAAACAAAATTAAAAATCATAAATTTCAAGGGAGGGTGTTATGGTAGATAATGAAAATGTTTTGGGTATTTATGATGAGACTGGATTGTCAATTAGTGAGGTTATTTTAAGCCTTTTTGAAAATTATATAAAGTCAAGTCTGCAAAATACAAAAAATTAGTCCATTCGTACCTTTGTAATAAAATTTAATATATTTTATGATTTGGTCGTGGTTGTTGAAACCGAAGGAGGACTCAAATGATATATAGAGCTGGTGGATATGTTAGATTATCCAAGGAAGATTTAGAAAAAATAAAAGGAGAGCTATTAGACAGTATTAGTATTACAAATCAAAAAAATATTATTACTGATTTTATTAATTCTAATGATGATATTGAATTAGTTGATTTTTATGTTGATGATGGATATTCAGGTGGTAACTTTGATAGGCCAGAGTTTAAACGCTTGATAAACGATATAGAATGTGGGGTAATTAATTGTGTAATTACCAAAGATACATCAAGATTAGGAAGGGAATTTATAGAAACAGGTAATTATATGTTTAAATATTTTCCTGAACATGATGTTAGGTATATTTCAATATTAGATAATTTTGATACTTTTAATCCAAATGGAACAGAAGATGTTATTCCATTTAAAGCAGTAATAAATGATATGTACATTAAAGATATATCTAGAAAGGTTAAAAGTGTTCGTCATAACTTAATGAAACAAGGACTATTTGTTGGTAGTTCTGTACCCTATGGCTACAAACGAAGCGATGAGGATAACAGAAAGTTGGTTATTGATGATTATGCAGCGAAAGTTGTAAAAAGAATTTTTAATATGAAAGACAAAGGTATAACTGATGAAATGATTGCAAGAACTTTAACTAACGATGGTATATTGCCACCGGATGTTTATAAGAACAGAAAGTTAAATAAAGTGACTGTTTCAACTAACTTATGGAAAGGAAGTACCGTTAAGTCCATATTAAAAAACGAAGTATATATTGGAACAATGATACAAGGAAAATATGATAGAGTAAGTTTAAAATCTAAAAAGAAAAAATTATTACCTAGAAATAAATGGATCATCAAAGAAAAAAATCACGAACCTATCATTGACGTAGCATTATTTGAAAAGATTAATAAAAGAGTCAAAAACAACAGCAAAGATGGTACGAGGTTTAAATCTTATGATTATTTATTGAAAGGTTTAGTAAAATGTGCAGATTGTGGTAGTACAATGTTAGTTAGGCGAGTAAAGTGTAATATCAAGGATAAACCAAATGAAAAACACGCTATATACTGTTGCAGGACATATGCAACTTACAGAAATAATGTGTGCAGCATGCATTATTATAGAGAAGAAAAATTAAATGAATTAGTTTTAAAAGAGATTAGAAGTCTTTTGATAAAATATTCCAAAGAAGAAGAATTGAGCAAAAAATATGATTCTACTTTATCAAACTGTAATTTTTTAACTGAATATCAGGAAGAATTAACTAATAATCAAAAGAAATTAGAAAATGTTGATAAAGCTATATGTGGATTATATAAAGATAAATCGGATGGTATTTTAACCACTGATGAGTTTATTAACTTAAAAACAAGTTTGGAAAAAGAAAAATTTGATTTAGAGGCAAATATATCAGACTTAAAAATCATGTTAAATAGTTCAAAGGATAATTTGGTAGATGATAAAACTAAGAAAAAAATAATAAATGATTTTCTTACATTGAAACACCCAAATAAGCAAATGTTACAAGATTTAATCAATAAAATCACTATTGATAAAGATAAAAATGTAAGAATATATTACAATTTTAATTTGGAAGGTATTGGTGTGTAGTATGGATAAAAAAAGAATTACAGCTGCATACGTCAGAGTTTCATTAGAAGAATTAGATAAGAATGGAGAATATTCTGTTAGCATTTATAATCAATTATCCGTAATTAGAGAGTTTGCTAAGAGGATGGGGCTTGTTATTGATAAGGAATATATAGATGATGGATATTCTGGAATTAACTATGACAGACCTGGATTTGAAGCTTTGAAAAATGATATTGAGCAAGGTAAAATATCTATATTAATTACTAAGGATTTATCTAGATTAGGAAGGGAATTTTTAGAAACAATTTATTATATAAGTGAATATTTTACCAAAAATAATGTTCGTTACATTGCTATTAATGATAATTATGATAGTGCTGATCAAAACAGTGATTTAAGAGAAATGGTTGCCAATATTCGCTCTATTATAAATGATAAATATGTAAAAGATGTATCAATTAAAAGGAAAAAAACAGCAGATTTACAAACAGCGTCAGGATTTTTTATTGGATTTACTGCACCGTATGGATATAAGGTTGTAAAAAAAGAAAATAAAAGAACCTTAGAAATAGATGACGAAGCTGCAACAGTAGTAAAAAGAATATTTACTAGTATAGCGAGTGGTAAAACGAGAAAAGAAGTTGCTGATGAATTAAATAACGAAAAAATTTTACCACCAGTTATATATATGAAAATGACACTTAATAAGAATAAAAAATACTATTGTGATTGGACAGATAGAATAATTTATAGGATATTAAAGAATCAAACTTACTTGGGTAATACAGTACAACGCTCATCAATAAAAAAAGATTACAAATCAACTAAGCGAATTAATATTCCAGTTCGAGATAGAACAACAATTGATCATACTCATCCACCTATTATTTCAGAAAGTCTTTTTAAGGAAGCAAATTCAAGATTAAAAACATTAAAAAGAAAAGAAAAAAATAATTATAACGGATTATTTAGTGGACTTGTTATTTGTGGAGAATGTGGTCGTGTAATGACTGCTTGTAGAAAAGAAAAAAATGGAAAGACGGTATATTATTTTCAATGCACGGCAGTAGAAAATAGAAAACGCTGCATAAATAGAACCATATATGATACTAAATTACATGATATAATTTGTGATGCAATTAAGGATAAGATAAATAATTTTGTAGATAATGATGAAGTTATTTGCAGAGCTGCAAAAGACTTATCACAAGACAAAAGAACGAATGGACTAATAGTAAGTTATCAAAGAAATATTGAATTGCATAATACAAATATTCATAATTTGTATATGAAACGTGCAGCAGGAGAAATTACTTTGGAAGAATTTTTACAGCAAAAGAATATCGAAGTCGAATTAAAAACAAAAGAAGAACAAGAAATGAATATACTTGTCAGTAAACAAGATGATGAAGTAAGAAAAAATGAATTAATAGAACAATATCAGGAATTTACCAATAATGGATTATTTACAAAAGAATATATAAGAAAATTAATAGACAAAATTGTGACATACAAAGATAATACTATTCAAATAAATTATAGATTTGGAATAGGAAAGCCAGTCACAATTAAATTATATTAACAAAGCAAAGGAGATGTAAAGATGTCAAAAAAAGAAAAACTAATGAAACCGATTATATATTTAAGGTTAGGGAATGAACCAGAAAAGGAAGAAAAAAAGAAAATAGTTATTGATAATAAAGGTTTTCAGAAGTACAAGGGAAAAAATATAGAAAGATAGGAGAACATATGAATCTTTTTACTAATTATTTTAATAAGTTTACTTGCCAATGGCGAGGGGATGGAGATCCGGATTATCTAGAACGGTGTATGAATTTTTATAAAAAGTTAAAAATAATGGCGTATGGGGTTAATTTAAAAGAAGATGAAATATATTTAGAAATTGGCAAATATTTAGAAGATTTACGCCCTGATATTGTAGTTATTACTGGACATGATGTCTTTTATCGTAAAAATGGTGATATTAATGATATAGAAAGTTATAAAAATAGTAAAAACTTTGTTAAAGCAGTTAAAGCTGCTAGAGAGTATGAAAAATCACATGATAAATTAATTATTATTGCGGGGGCATGTCAGTCGGATTATGAGGAATTAATTAAAGCGGGAGCTAATTTTGCTAGCAGTCCCAAAAGAATTAATTTACATGCACTAGATCCTGCTATTATTGCTTCTTATATTGCATTATCAGATAAAAGTAAGCCTATAGATTTGATTAATATCATTGAAAAAACTAAATATAAAGAAGAAGGAATTGGTGGTATTATAACTAATGGTACTATGTATACGGGGTATCCTAGATGAATATAGAGAAGATAAAAACGGACTTAGAAAATAATAAGGGTAAAGTCCTAAAATTTAAGTTTAATGGTGCTAGAAATCAAGTTGAAGAATTTTCTGGAACAATTGAAAATACATATAACTATGTTTTTTTAGTTAAATTGGATGATGATAACAAACAAATAAGGTCATTTAGTTATACTGATATATTAACAGAAAGTTTAGAAATTTTCACAGATAATTAAAGAAAACCATTGCATTTTGAACCAAATTATTATAATATCATATTATAAGGATGGTAGTTATTACCTACTTAGAAGGAGGATAGGCAAATGAAAATCACATCTGTAAATGTGCGAAAAGTCGAAAAAGAAAATTCACGAATGAAAGGTATTGCATCAGTACTTATTGATGATAGTTTTGCAGTACACGATATTAGAATTATTGAAGGGGATAATGGATTATTTATTGCAATGCCAAGTAGAAAGACAGCAACTGGTGGTTATCGTGACATAGCTCATCCAATTAATCCAGAGGGTCGTGCAATGTTTGAGGAAGCTATTTTTGAAGCATATAAGAATGCTGATCAACCTTCAGAAGAAGAATAGTTATTAAAGACAACTCAATGTTGTCTTTTTTTGTGCATAATAATTTTTTCTCTACATATTATTTACTAGAACTAGGAGGAAAATATGGACAAGGCAGAAAATACAATAACTAATTATAACCATGGCATTAGCGTTATAGAAAGAAAAAGTATCATTGTTACAGGAGTCAAGAAAATAGATAATTTTGATAACGAAGAATTTCTAATGGAGACAACAATGGGATATTTAGTGGTTAAAGGAGAAGATTTAGAACTAATTAAATTGGATACTATGCAGGGAAATGTTTCTATCAAAGGAATAATAAACAGTTTTGCATATGCTGAAGAAGGAAAAACTAAAGATAAAAGTAATAATATTTTTAATAGGTTATTTAAATAATGAATCTTGAAATACAATTACAATCGCTTATTTTTTCGCTTATCTTTGGAATGTTTTTCGCATTAATGTTCAATTTATTTTATAGAGTTCTATTTCGTGGCAAAATAGTATTTAGACTGATTACTAATTTTATCTTTGTTATAGCAAACGCATTATTATATTTTCTGTTATTAAAGATTATTAACAATGGTATTATTCATTTGTATTTCATAATTATGTTGTTTTTAGGTTTCTTTATAGGTAATAAAAAAACTAAAGTTATTAGAAAATATAAATTAAGCGCTATTTATGATTGAGTTAACACATGAGTATAAACTTATGTGTTTTTAATTTGGAGTGTTGCAGAACTATATTAATGACATCGCTTAAATTTTGTTGTATAATTGTATTGATATCTTGTTGGAGGCAATATGAAAATGTCAGATCGATATAAAAGAGTTAAAGAAATAATAGAAAAAGCATCTAGTGTGTTTGTTGTAGGGCATAAAGACTTGGATTTGGATGCGGTAGGTAGTTGCCTAGCTATTTATAATTATGTTCATAGTAAAAATAAAGATGTTTATTTGATTGTTGATGATAGAAAGATGGAAAGAGCGGTTTCCAAGGTAATTAAGGAATTATCTAACACGGTAAATTTTATAAATAGTGCTAGAGCAATAAATTTGAAAGATAAAAAGAGCGTTTTAATAGTAATGGATACTAATAAATGTTATTTATTACAAAATCCTATATTAAATGATAATTTTTTTGAAAAAATAGTAATTGATCATCATGAGATGGGTGAAGGTTCAATTAATGATGGAGAGATTATTGTTGATACAGAAGCATCTAGTACTTGCGAGATGATGACAGACTTTTTAAAAACTAGTGATTTTACTATAGATAGTTATCTTGCTACCGTATTGTTAGCAGGTATTGTTCTAGATACTAATAATTATGTCCTAAAAACTGATAGTAATACTTTTTATTATTCATATTACTTAACTACTTGTGGTGCTAGTCCAAATAAGGTACAATATTTATTAAAACAAGATTTAAATAAATATATAAAAAGACAAAAGATGATTACGAACGTTAAAATTATTAATAAAATAGCTGTTACTAGGGGATTACAAGGAGAAGTATATCGCCGTGAAGAATTAGCTAAGACAGCTGATACATTACTTCTTTTTAATAATATAGGCTCATCATTTGTAGTAGCTAAAATAGATAAAAATACAGTTGGCATAAGTGCTAGATCGATAGAGAATGTTAACGTTGGGAAAATCTTGGAACGTTTTGGTGGCGGTGGCGATGCCCATGAAGCAGCAGCCAAAATTACTGATACAACCGTTAATAAAGTGGAAAAAGAATTAATTAACATAATAAAACTTTTATAAGGAGGGATTATTGTGAAAGTTATATTTCTAAAGGATTTAAAGGGACAAGGAAAAAAAGGTGATATTAAAGAGGTAAAGGATGGATATGCGCAAAACTTTTTAATAAAAAATGGTTATGCGACCCAATTATCCGCATCATCCTTAGGTAAATATAATCGTGAAGTTGAGGAACAAAGAGAACAAGATGAGAAATTATCCCAAGAAGCTAAGCTGTTAAAAGAGAAATTAGAAAAAATAGAACTTATCTTTACTGTTAAAACGGGGAAAGATGATCGCGTTTTTGGAAGTATTAGTCAAAAACAAATTAAAGATGAACTAGATAAAAATGGATTTGTAATCGATAAGAAACAAGTAGAATTAGATCATGTTATTTCTAGTTTGGGATATCACGATGTTAAGATAAATTTATATAGAGATATATTTGCAAAAATCAAAGTTAAATTACAAAAATAGGAGGGTGAAACATGCCTGTCAATAATATACCAAACAATTTAGAAGCTGAACAATCTGTAATTGGTTCAATGTTTTTATCTAAATATGCACTTAATAAGGCATGTGAAACATTAACTAAGGAATCATTTTATCATAATGCAAATGCATTAATATTTGATACAATAAAAAATATGGCTGAAGCTAAAAAGCCAATCGATTTAACTACTTTAACAGCAGAATTAAAAAATAAAAATTTGTTAAGTGAAGTAGGCGGAGTAGAGTATTTATCTGAAGTGTTAGAAATTGTACCTACGGCAGCTAACGTTGATTATTATATCAAACTAGTTGAAGATGATGCTATTTTAAGAAAGCTAATTGAAGTATCCACTAATATAACTACTAATGCTTATCAAAATGAGGGAAATATTAATGAAACTTTAGATGAGGCGGAAAGGAAAATACTTAGCGTTGTTAAAAATAGGCGTTCTACAGAATTTAGGACAATTAAGGAAGTATTAGATTCTACTCAAGAAAATTTAGAAAAATTGGCAGCTACTAAAGGTGAAATTACGGGAATACCTACCGGATGGATAGATATAGATAATCTTACGACCGGATTACATGAGAATCAGTTAATAATTATTGCTGCTCGTCCTGCTATAGGTAAAACGGCTTTTGCTCTTAATTTAGCGACTAATGTTGCTATTAATACGGACAAAACGGTAGCATTGTTTAATCTAGAAATGGGTGCTGAACAACTAGCATCCAGAATGATTAGTTCCTTAGGCCAAATTGAAGGTAAAAAGCTAGCGACTGGTAAATTGCTTAACGATGATTGGAAAAGAGTAAATGAGGCAGTTAGTCAATTATCTGGGGCTAAAATATATATGGATGATACACCAGGTATTACTATTGGGGAAATCCGTTCTAAATGTCGCAGACTAGCTAGTAGTACAGAAGGATTAGGAATAGTAATCATCGATTACTTACAATTAATCTCTTCATCAATTAATTATGGTGCTAACCGTCAACAGGAGGTTTCAGATATATCTCGTGCCTTAAAAATGATGGCGATGGAGTTAAATGTACCGGTTATTGCTCTTGCTCAATTATCTCGTGCTGTTGATGCCAGAGAGAATAAGCGACCAATTATGAGTGATTTAAGGGAGTCAGGATCTATCGAACAAGATGCAGATATAGTAGCATTCCTTTATCGTGATGATTATTATAATAAAGAGGCAGCTATTGATCAAAACACAAGTATAAGTGAGTTTATTATTGCAAAACATCGTAATGGACCAACGGCTACTGTTGAATTATTGTTTAAAAGGGATACATCTACATTCCTAAGTTATCAAAAAGAAGGACAAGGTGGTTATAATGAGTCTTAAAACATGGTTATATACAATAATTGCTTTACTATTAAGTTCTTTAGTTTTCTTTATAGGTGGCAACAATGTTTACGATCCTCAAGAAGTATATAATGTTTATTTAGATGGTAAATCGATTGGACTAATTAAATCTAAATTAGAATTAGAACGATATATTGATAGAGAAGAAGAATATATTAAAGAAAAATATAATGTCGATAAGGTGTATATACCTAATAATTTGGATATAGTTAAAGAAATTACATATAATGATAAAATATATAGTGCTCAATCTATATATGAAGAAATCAAGGACAAGTCCGCTTTTACTATTAAAGGTTATGTAATCACTATTAAAGGTGGTGAAGAAATGACCGAAGATGGTACGGTTCAAAATGAAGATATGATTATTAATGTTCTTGATAAACAAGTTTTTATAGATGCGATCAATAATACGATTGGAGCCTTTGTTGATGAAGATGCTTATCAGGATTTCTTAAATGATAGACAAGAGGAAATAACTGATACTGGTAGTATTATACAAGATGTATATATTCAAAATGATATTCTTATAAAAGAAAGTAATATTTCTACTAAGGATCAAATTTTTTTAACTAGTGAAGATTTAAGTAAATATCTTTTATTTGGAACTCTAGAAGAACAAGAAAAATATACTGTTAAGCCGGGGGATACTATAGAGAGTGTATCATATAATAATAAGTTATCAGTTGGCGAGTTTTTAATAGCTAATGAAGAGTTTACTAGCGCTGATAATTTATTATATACAGGGCAGCAAGTAACATTAGGAATTATTAAACCAGCAGTTAAAGTTGTAGAAGATGACTATGTTGTTACGGTGGAAACAGCAAATTATGATATTGTATACGAAGATGACGACAATTTAGCTATTGGTATTGAAATAATAAAACAAAAAGGAGAAAATGGTATCAATAGAGTTACAAGACAAATAATAACAATAAATGGTGATATTAAAGGTGTAGAACCTATTAGTAGTGAAGAAATTAAACCAACAGTTACGCAAATAGTAATAAGAGGGCAAAAATATATATCTAGTGTTGGAAATCCTAAAGTATGGCGTTGGCCTACTGCTAATAACTATGTTATATCTAGTCCATTTGGTTGGCGTTGGGGAAAATTCCATCAAGGATTAGATATATCCGGTTGTGGTTACGGTTCACCAATATATGCTGCTAATAATGGGGTTGTGGAGACAGCTTCATATACTGATACCAATGGTAATTATATAATTATTAATCATAATAATGGATATAAATCTGTTTATGCGCATATGGCTTATTTAAATGTAAAACAAGGACAAATCGTTGAAGCTGGTCAGGTTATTGGTGGTATGGGAGAGACAGGATATGCATTTGGAGTTCATTTACATTTCTCCATTTATTTAGGAGAGGCTTTCTTTGGAACGCCTATGAACCCATTGCAGTTCTACTAATGAAAGTTAAAGTTTTAGCAAGCGGTTCTAAAGGAAACTGCACATTAGTTATTAGTGATGATACTAAGATATTAATTGATGTAGGAATAACCGTTCCGCAAATAAAAAATAGCCTTGACCAATTAGAAATAGATATAGCAGGCCTTGATGGTATCATTATTTCCCATAGCCATAGTGACCATATTAAAGGCTTAGCTAGTATTGTAAAAAGATATAATTTAAAAGTATATGTTAAACCCGAACTATTATATGATTTAGTCAAATATGTTCCTGTTGATTCTCTTATAGTAGTTGATGATAATGCAGTTATTGGCAATATCAATGTGGAGTTTTTTGAAACAAGTCACGATGTTACCTCATATGGTTTTATTATTAGTGATAAAACTTGTTCAATGGTATATATTACTGATACTGGTTATATAAATAAGAGATATGAAAAGATAACTAAAAATAAGGATATTTATATAGTGGAAACTAATCATGATGAGGAAATGTTGATGAATGGACCTTATCCATATCCTTTGAAACAAAGAGTAATTAGCGATAAAGGACATTTATCGAATAGATATACGGGTAAATATTTAACTAGAGTAATAGGGGAAAATACTAAGTATATCTTTTTAGCCCATATTAGTGAAAATAATAATACATATGATTTAGCATTAGAACAAGTTAAAGAAGAACTAGCCCCTACACATTTCAATGAGAAAAATATTATTGTTACTCATCAAAACGAAGAAACAGAAATGGTTGAGGTATAAATGATTAAGATAATTTGTGTAGGAAAGTTAAAAGAAAATTATTTAGTAAGGGCGAAAGATGAGTATCTTAAAAGATTGAGTAAATATACTAAAGTTCAGTTAATAGAAGTAAATGATATCAGTGTTGGTGACATTTTAAAAAAAGAAAAAGAAGAAATATTGCCATATATTGATTCTAAAGATTATGTTGTTACCTTAGAGATAGATGGAGAAAGTATTGATTCAATAGCGTTTGCTAAGAAAATTGATAATATTTTTATTACTAATAGTAATATTACTTTTATAATTGGTGGTTCATATGGATTAGATGAAGAAATCAAAAAATTATCTAATTGGCGATTATCTTTTTCTAAAATGACTTTTCCTCATCAATTATTTAGAGTTATGTTATTGGAACAAATATATAGGTCTTTTAAAATAAATAATAATGAAGAATATCATAAATGATGATATTCTTTTTTTGGCTAATCTGTAATAAACTTTAGTGGTGATTATTATTTTAGCGGATATTAATAAATTATTATGGGGAATAACTACAATTATGTTGTTTGCTAGTGGTATATATTTTAGTAGAAAACTAGGTTGGTTACAATTTAATTTTAAGAACATGTTTAAAGGGTTTGTGAGCGATAGTAAAAAAGAGGTTACTCCTTTTAAAACCTTAATGTTTACTTTAGCAGCTAGGATAGGGGTTGGCTCTTTAGCAGGGGTAGCATTGGCCATATATATAGGTGGTCCTGGTACTATATTCTGGATATGGTTATCAACAATAATTGTGGTTCCTAACGCTTATGTAGAAAGTTTTTTAGGAGTATTATTTCATGAAAAAAAGGATGGTGTTTATCAAGGGGGACCAACTTATTATATTGAAAAAGGTTTAAACAAGAAATGGTTAGCCAAACTTTATGCTTTTTTAGTTTTAGGAAGTTATATTTTTGGCTTTTTAACTATTCAGTCTAATACAATAACTAAGTCATTTATTAAATCTTTTAATACTTCACCAATTATTATTGGTATTATTGTTGCTATTATTACAGGGCTTATTATTTTTAAAGGTACTAAAGGTATAATTGATGCCTCTAGTAAATTAATGCCCTTTATTGCTGTTTTATATATAGCAGTATCATTATATATTATTGGTACTAATGTTAATCATCTTGGACATGTTTTTATGACTATTGTAAAAGGTGCTTTTAATTTTAGAAGTATGGGTGCAGGTTTTCTAACTACTTTAATTATTGGGTGTCAAAGGGGTATTTTTTCCAATGAGGCGGGGATAGGAAGTGGTGCAATTGCAGCGGCATTAGTTGATAGCGATGATGCTAAGGGCCAAGGCATGATACAAGTAGCAGGTATCTATTTTACTAGTTTAGTTCTTTGTACTTTAACCGCATTCATTATTATGCTAAGTAATTACAATAGTCTTCCATATAATAATATTAATGGAATAGAATTAACCCAATACGCATTATCTTATCATTTAGGAAACTTGGGGGATATAGTTCTTTTAATTACCATCTTTATTTTTGCATTTTCTACAATTATAACTGGTTACTATTATGGAGAGAACAGTCTAAGATTTTTAAAACCTAATATCAATAATTGGGAAATAACATTTTTAAAAATAATTACTTTATTATTGTTAATTTTAGGTAGTCTTATCAATTCATCTATATTATGGAATCTAGTTGATATCTTCATTGCCTTAATGGGAATAATTAATATTTATGCTATCTGTAAATTGCGTGATAAGATAAGAAAATAATGTGATATAATGGATTTAGGTGAAATATATGATAGGTAATGATTGGGATGATTTATTAAAAGATGAATATCAAAAGGAATATTTTAAAGATTTAGAATCATTTGTTTTAACTGAATATTCTAAAAAGACCATTTATCCTAAAGTTAATGAGGTGTATAATGCCTTTCGTTACACTCCTTTTAAAGATATTAAGGTAGTAATTATTGGGCAAGATCCATATCATGGTGAAAATCAAGCCGAAGGGCTTTCCTTTTCGGTCAAAAAAGGTGTTCAAAAACCACCATCTCTTGTGAATATATTTAAAGAATTACATGATGATTTAGGATATGATATTCCTCAAAATGGTAGTTTAGTTAATTGGACCAAGCAAGGGGTATTATTATTAAATGCAGTTTTAACGGTGGAAAAAGATAAAGCGGCTTCCCATAAAGGCAGAGGTTGGGAAATATTTACTGATGAAGTAATCAAAATCATTAATCAAAAAGATACACCGGTTGTCTTTATTCTGTGGGGAAGTTATGCTAGAAGTAAAAAAGAACTGATTACGAATGATAAACATTTTATCATTGAATCGGCTCATCCTTCTCCTTTATCAGCATATAATGGTTTTTTTGGCAGTAGACCATTTTCTAAAGCTAATAACTTTTTAATAAGTAAAGGTATTAAACCAATTAATTGGGAAATAAAAGATGATATCATTGTAAATGATCAAAAACAAAAATTAAAAAAAATATAAGACAATATTCTATAGATAAAATGTAACTATAAAATATTGCCTTTTTAATATGCCTAGTTGCAAGTAGAGTTATTCCCTTTTTTAACTCTAACATTAATTGTCACTCTACAAAATTAGAAAATAAAAGATTTATTTTATTTCTTTTTTAATATTTCAAATTCTACTTCTTCGGGATCATTATACAATTCCTTTTTAGCTAAATGGCTAAATTTAGCGACAATGTTATTAGGTATTCGACTTATTACTTTATTATATTCTATAACTTGATCATTATAATAGTTTTTAACAGCGATACATTCTATTTCACATTGATACAAATCATTTAGTTTAGTTTTTATATCATCACTTGGAATATAATTATGCTTATCTTCTAAGAAATTTTTTAATTCTTTATAGGCATTATTTAAAATAGTATTAAGTTTAAACTCATCTTCATCTACATCTTCTAAATTACATAAAAATTGAAAGTCCGTATCTTCTTTTTCTGAAAAGTGTTTATATAAATCACTTAGTAGTGATAGTTTTTGCCCTAATAATGTTTCAATTTCCTTTTCAGCCTCATTAATTTTTATATTAAAAATACTTAAGTTACGATGGCTGATTTGGGTAATCAGCAAAATTAACGCTACTAAGACAATAATTCCACAAATAATTATGAATACCATTAATGTCACCTCTTATTATCAATAATTATACCAAAAAAAAAGAGATGATACAATCACTCTTTAGGATAAATTAACATCTTCATTATATATAACATAATTTAAGTAAATTGAGGGAAGAACATACCATTCTTGTGTTTCTTCATTTCGTAATAAAGTATATTCTCTTGATGCGTGAATAACACGTCCCGTAAAGACTCTATCTCGCCATTCTACTGAGTCAGGATATGACATATAGAAGGAAGCAATTTGGGCAGGATTGTTATTTAAAATGTTATATGCATATTGATATTTTTCATCAATGTAGGAATTATAGTTTTGATTAGTATTAGGGAAATTAGTATATGGCGGTTGTGTACTTTGACTAGGTACAAAATTAGGAACATTACTTGAATAAGGTATATTTTGATAATTATTATTCATTTTTTCATCCTTTCATTTCTATATTAAAGATTATGATTATCTTGAATAAAAAATACTAACTTTTGTGTTATAATTAATTTATAATGAGAGGATGATAAGATGGAAGTTATTTTAGGTATTTCTAATAGACATGTTCATTTGAAAGAAGAAGATTATAAAGTTTTATTTGGAAATATAGAAATGGAAAAGGTAAAAGATTTAGTTCAAGTAGGGCAGTTTGCTTCTAATTTAACTGTGGATATTGAAACCCCAAAGAGTAAGATTAGTAAGGTAAGAGTTCTAGGACCATTACGTAGTTATACGCAGGTAGAGTTATCTAAGACTGATTGTTATACATTAGGACTTGATGCTCCTGTTAGAACATCAGGAAACTTAGATGGAGCTGAAATGGTTACTATTATTGGACCTAATGGCAGGGTAACCAAGCCATGTGCGATAATAGCTAATAGACATTTACATATTAATCATGAGGAGCGTATTAAATTAGGACTTTTGAATGTAGAAAAAATAAGTATTGAGGTTGGTGTTCAAAAAAGAGCTATTCTTCATGATGTTTATATAAAAGAAACACCTGATGGTGTTTTGGAATTACATCTAGATACTGATGATGGTAATGCTAATTTGTTAAAAACAGGGGATATGGCTAAATTAATTATCTAACATTTCATCGAATACCATTTGTTCACTAGAAGATGGTTCTGTACCTTTTAAATAGTATAGAATCTTTTTTTTAGGGGTATCTTTAGTTGCTAAAAGACCAGAGATAGGGTCGACTAATACTCCTACAACATTTGATGGTATATCGAACCATACCTCTTCATGATCTTTTAAAAATACTTCCATGCTATCAGCCCAAATGTTTTTGGAAATAGAATACATGGATGAATCAATCTCTTTATTATCATCAAATCCTATCCATACAGCCGTTACTACTTCAGGGTTATAACCGATAGTCCATCCATCAGTAGCAGTTGTCCCCGATTTAACAGCGTATTTTTTACTTAGTCTTCCTGCTAGATTAATAATAGTAGGATAATTGTAATCAATAAAAGTAGAATCATATGTGGTTGTTAATAATTCACTTAGAATAAATGATAAGCTAGGATTTAACACTAATTCAGGGGTCTCTTTAAATTCATATAAAACGTTGCCATCGACATCTTCTATTTTAGTAATTAAATGAGGTGTTGTCTTATAACCATTATTAGCAAAAACGGAATAAGCACTAGCCATTTCAATAATATTTATTTCACTAGTTCCTAGTGGTAATGAGGGAATAGCAGGTAAATCACTAGTAATACCTAGTCTTTTAGCTATATTTGGTAAAATTTCTTCTCCTAGAAACATATGAGTCTTGACCGCGTAGATATTTTCTGAATAAGCAATAGCCGTAGCTAAGGAAATAGCTTTATGACCATATATTTGATTAGCATTTTGGGGCGAGTAGGTCTTTTCTCCAGAAAAAACGAAGGTTGTTTCTTCACTAGTAAAAGAAGTGCTTGATGTAAACCCGTTTTCTAAAGCGGCATAATATAAGAACGGTTTCATGGTAGAACCAACTTGTCTTTTAGATTTGGTCGCACGATTAAATTGCGATATAGCATAGTCTCTTCCCCCAACTAAGGCGATAATACTACCATCGATAGGATTAATCATAATTCCTGCTGTTTGTAATTCTTCTCTACCATTTAGGTTTTCTTTAATCGCTTTCTCAAGAGACATTTGTGCATTCATATCGAGGGTGGTGTATATTTTTAATCCTCCAGTGTCCAAAAAAGAAGAGGGAATGCTTTTAATGGTTTTTAATTCATCTAATACTGCATCTTGAAAATATAGAAGAGTATCTGAATCAATTGTTGATTTTTTACCAATAACATGTAATTCTTCCGAAAGAGCTTTATTTTTTTCTTCTTCCGTAATATATTTATTCCTAACCATATTACTTAAAACCAATTGCTGGCGACTTTTAGCTAAGTCAAAATTAACAATTGGTGAATAATTAGATGGAGACTTGGGTATTCCTACTAACATAGTTGCTTCAGCTAGAGACAAATCTTTGGCGGATTTATTAAAATAATAACTGGCTGCATTTTCAATGCCATACATACCATGACCATAATTAATAGTATTTAAGTATCCTTCTAATATTTCATCCTTACTATAATGCATTTCCACATTTAAAGTAAGCCATAATTCATTCCATTTTCTTTCCCAAGTTTTATCAAAATCTAAAAATAGATTTTTAACATATTGTTGCGAAATTGTCGATGCACCTTGTTTAGTTTTTCCAGCTAAAATATTAGTATATCCTGCCTTGATAATTCTCAAAAAATCAAACCCAAAATGCTTGTAAAAATTTTTATCTTCAGTAGCAATAGTAGCATTTATAACATAGGGAGATATATCATCTAAAGTAGCCCATTTACTAGTACCATTTCCTTGAAAAAAAACATTACCACTTTGATCATATAAAGAAATATTATTAGCGCTTTTAATTTCTAATTTTACTGATACTTGTCCATATCCATATACAGCAAGACCTAAAGTTAGTCCTATAATTAAAGAAAAAACACTAATTTTGATTATTTTTTTTAATAGTTTCATATTATCACCATAATCCTAATTTTAGTATGATAAAAAAACATAAAAATATGTGTTCAATTTCTATAAGTTATGTTATAATTCGTGTTAGTAATTTGGTGGTGTCATATGAAAAAAATTAGTTTTGAATATCACTTAAAAAGTTATGATACAGTATCCTTTAAAGGAATTGGATATTATGAAGAAGAAAATGGAAAAATTATTTATAATGAAAAAGATAATACGAAAGTAGTTTTAGATTTAAATAATTTAATTTTAAAAAGAGATAATAGTACTTTATCGTTAACTTTAGATTTCAAAAAGAAACAAGGATGCATATTAGTAAAGGAATTAAATAATAGTATAGATTTAGAATTAAAGGTTAATGATATAACAATAGAAAAAGATTCTTTTTTAGTAGAGTATATTACTAATAAAGAAGAATATATATATGATATTAAATGGAGTATAGGTGGTGAATAGTGTGAGTTTTATTAAAAAAATTGAATCTGATATCAAGGAATTGATTAATGATTTAGGGTATAGTCTTGATTCGGTATCTTTATCTACTTCTAATAGGCCTGATTTAGGGGAATATCAAATCAATGAAGCTATGCGTCTTGCTAAAATGTATAAAGAAAATCCAAGGGATATTGCTAGTAAAATAGTGGATAAATTAAATGCTGATTACCGTTTTACTAATGTTAATATTGCTGGTAGTGGATTTATCAATATCAGCCTAAGTGATGATTATTTAATAGAATGTATGAATAAGATGATAGAAGATGTTTATAATAACATTGATTTAAATAATAAAAAGACAATCATCATGGACTATGGTGGCGCTAATGTTGCTAAAGCATTACATGTTGGACATTTAAGAAGTGCTAACATTGGCGAAGCATTAAAAAGACTTGCTAATACTTTAGGTGATAAGACTTATGCTGATGCTCATTTAGGTGATTGGGGTCGCCCTATTGGACTAGTAATGTTAGAACTTAAGAAGAGAAATCCAAATCTTCCGTATTTTGATGATAATTTTGAGGGCGAATATCCTAGTACATCGCCAGTTACTAATGATGATTTAATGGAAATCTATCCTACTGCTAGCATGAAGGCTAAAGATGATGAATCATATATGGAAGAAGCAAGAGATATGACTGCTAAGTTTCAAAATGGTAACAGAGGACTAATGGCCTTATGGCATCATATCATGAATGTATCCAAAACTGATATTAAAAGAATTTATGACCGCCTTAATACTACTTTTGAAATATGGAATGGTGAAAGTGATGAGGATAAATATACTAGCGAATTAATTAGTATATTAGAAGGTAAAAACTTAGTAAAAGAAAGTATGGGTGCTAAAATTGTTGAAGTAAAAGAAGAAGATGATGATCATGAAGTACCACCTTTATTATTAGTTAAATCAAATGGTACGGCATCTTATCAAACAACTGATTTAGCATGTATTTTAGATCGTGAAAAGAATTATCACCCAGATGAGATTTGGTATTTGACCGATGTTAGACAAACTCTTCATTTTGAACAAGTCTTTAGAGCGGCTAGAAAAGGTGAAATAGTGCCAACTACTACTAAACTGGAGTTTATTCCTTTTGGAACGGTTAATGGTCCAGATGGTAAACCATTTAAAACTAGAGATGGTGGCGTAATGACATTAGAAGCTTTACTTGACTTAGCTAAAGAAGAGTGCAAGAAGAAATTATTACCTAACATTGTTGGGGAAGAAAGAGACCGAATAGCTGAAATGGTTGGTATTGCAGCCGTTAAATATGCTGACCTAATTCCTCATCGTACGACTGATTACATTTTTGATATTGCTAAATTTAGTGATTTAGATGGTAAAACAGGACCATATTTGTTGTATTCAACTATTCGTATGAAGTCATTGCTAAGGAAAGCAAATGAAGAGAATATTTCATATGACTTAATAAAAGTAGTAAATAATGAATATGATAGAGATATAATGCTAAATCTATTAAACTTAGCTAGTAGTTTAACTAAATCATATGAAGCAAGATCTTTAAATGATGTTACTGATTATATATATAAACTAACTAGTTCTTATAATAAATTCTATTCAGAAAATAGAGTACTTGATCAAGAAAATACAGAATTAAGAGCATCTTGGTTAGCTCTTACTAAGTTAGTTTTAGATACTAATTTAATGCTTTTAGATATCTTGGGAATTAAATGCCCAAATAAAATGTAAAAAATGATTGATTTTCATATCAAATAATGATATAAGTTTTATTGATTGTTTTATACAAGCAATTTAACATTTATTAGCATATAATGTTAATCGTAGGAGGAATAGTTATGAGTATAAATGATTATAGCAAAGAAGAGTTAGAATTATTATCTTATAAGGATATTACTGATAAGCTATTAGATGAGTTTGGTGCGATGAACACTAAAGATTTATTTAAGAAAATTACTACATTATTAGATTTGCCTAGTAATGTATTTGAGACTAAAATAGGCGATTATTATATGTCCCTTACTACGGATAAAAGATTTATTTTATTAGAAGATGGCACATGGGACTTAAGAGATAGACATACTTCTGATAAGATAGCAACTGTTGTTGAAGAGGATGATGAAATGGATGAAGATGTAGAAATGCAAGAAGATGAAGAAGAAGAGAGCGAAGATGCTGAGGGCAACTATGATGATGTTAATAATGATGATGATTTTGATGATGACGATGATGATTTGAAAGATTTAGTTATTATGGATGAAGATGAACTAGAATTAGAACAGTAATTTTAGTTTCTTTTTTTTGAATTTGCATGATATAATACAAGAGATGAAGGGAAGATACTTATGTTAGAAAGATTAGAAATTATAAAAAAGAGATATGATGAAATTAATCAGCAGTTATTAGACCCTAGTGTTTTGAGTGATATTAATAAGACAAGAGAATTATCGAAAGAGGCATCAGGTTTAGAAGATACCGTTAATTGTTATTACAAATATGAAAAAGTCTTAGCAGATATTGAAGCCGCAAATGAAATGTTAAAAGATAGCGATATGGCAGAATTTGCTAAAGAAGAATTAGCGACTTTAGAAGAAGAGAAAAAAAAGTTAGAAAAAGAAATAGAAATATTATTAATACCTAAAGATCCTAATGATGGTAAAAATGTTATTGTAGAGATAAGAGGAGCCGCTGGTGGTGATGAAGCTAATATTTTTGCGGGAGATTTATATCACATGTATTTAAAACTTGCGGAAAAAGAAGGCTGGAAAGTTGAAGTTATTTCTGAAGAACATTCGGAAAATGGGGGTTTCCCTTTAATTAGTTTTATGGTTAAGGGTAAAAATGTTTATTCCAAATTAAAATATGAAAGTGGTGCTCATCGGGTTCAAAGAGTTCCTGTTACAGAAACACAAGGAAGAGTGCATACTTCAACAGCGACTGTTTTAGTAATGCCAGAAGCTGAAGAGTTTGATTTTGAACTTGATATGTCTGAGGTTAGAATCGATATTACTAGATCATCTGGTTGTGGAGGACAAGGAGTTAATACTACGGACTCTGCTGTACGTGCTACCCACATTCCTACCGGTATTGTCGTATATTGCCAAGTAGGACGTAGTCAAATTCAAAATAAGGAAATGGCTCTAAATACTTTAAAAACTAGATTGTATAATTTAAAACTTCAAGAAAAAGAAGAAAAAGAAGGAATGGAACGTCGAAGCAAGATTGGTACTGGGGATAGATCAGAAAAGATAAGAACATATAACTATCCACAAAATAGAGTTACTGACCATCGTATTGGTTTTACTTTAATGCAACTAGACCGCGTTATGGAAGGAGACATTGATATAGTAATTGATGCTTTAATTGCTGAAGACCAAAAAAGGCAATTAGAAGGAACCAAAGAATGAATATTAGTGAATTAATAGCTTATGGTAAAAAGTATTTGCATACTAATCAAGTCAATATTTTATTAAGTGAGTTATTAGGGTACAATCCATTAGAAATTTATCTCCATTTAGAAAATATAATAGATGAAGATAAAGTTAATAAATATAAAAAAATGGTAAAAGAATTAGCTAATAATAAGCCTATTCAATATGTATTAGGTAACGTTAACTTTTATGGCTTACCTTTTTATGTAGATGAAAATGTCTTAATTCCAAGGTTTGAAACGGAAGAATTAGTAGAAAATACTCTTAAATATATTAATAAATTGTTTCCTAATAAAGATTTAAAAGCAATTGATTTAGGTTGTGGTAGTGGTAATATTGGAATTACTCTAAAGAAAATGAATGATAATTTAAGGGTTACTTGCCTAGATATTAGTGATAAGGCTTTAAATGTAGCTAAGAAGAATGCTAGATTATTGAATGCCGATATTGATTTTGTATTAGGAGATATGCTAGATAATATAAACACGAAATATGATATTATTATTAGTAATCCACCATATATTAGTGAAAATGAAAAGATAGAAGATATTGTTCGTGATAATGAACCACATCTAGCGCTATATGCTAGCGATAATGGCTTATACTTTTATAATAAGATATTAAGTGAATGTAAGAAGAATTTGAATGATAAGTTCTTGATAGCTTTGGAAATAGGAATGACGCAAAAAGAAGATGTTATTAATCTTGCCCATAAATACCTAGATAATATTAGAGTAGAATGTCTTAAGGATTTATCAAATAAAGATAGAATGATATTTATTTATTCCGTGTAATTTATTATTTTTATGCAATTAATTAAAAATAATGAAAGTAGTAGTTATTAATTATAAAATTAGAAACTAGAGAAATAGAGGACTAAATTTTAATGGCCATGAATCAACAATCGAATAAAGGCGAAATATAGTCATCTTTTTTTGTTTAATTAAAAAAAATCATCTTCACTATATAATAGAGATGATAATAATGAAAAAGGTATTAGCTATATTAAGTGTTATTATAATTATTTTTATTTCCACCAAAACAACGGAAGATGTTATAATACCGACTGATTCTATCCGTATAAGAGTGGTAGCTCATAGCAATAATGCTTATGACCAGATGGTAAAACAAGTAGTACGCAATAGTATTGAAGGAAAAATAAATGAATTGTTAATAGATGCTAAGACAATAGAAGAAGCAAGAGACATTATTAAAGATAATATGGATATGATTGATAATGATGTTAAGGTAGCATTAAATACCAATGGTTATAATGTTTCATATAATGTTGATTATGGTTATCATTTATTTCCAGAGAAAAAATATAAAGGGGTATCTTATGATGAAGGATACTATGAATCAATAGTTATAACACTTGGTGATGGTAAGGGAGATAATTGGTGGTGTGTATTATTCCCTCCATTATGTTTAATGGAATCTGATCCTCAGGATATTGAGGAAATTGAATATAAGTCTTTTATTAAAGAAATAATCGATAAATATTTTTAGAATTAAAATAGATGTATCATAGTATGATTTTAGTAGTGAGGGATATTATGATACAGATAATTACGATTATTATGGTGGCGATAGGCTTAAGTATGGATGCTTTTTCCTTAGCTATTTTATATGGGACATTAAGTTTTGATAAAAAGAAATCACTTACATTATCAGGTAGTGTAGGTGTATTTCATTTTTTTATGCCTTTATTAGGTAATTTTGTTGGCCTTGCTATTATGAGAATATTACCAATTAAGCCTAATATTTTAGTCGGAGTGATTTTCTTAATTATTTCGATTCAAATGATGGTATCGATTTTTAAAGAAGAAGAGATTATTGACTTGAAAGGTATTTGGGCGATTCTTTTGTTTGCTTTTACGGTTAGCATCGATAGCTTTTCGGTAGGTATTGGGCTATCGGCTATATGTAATAATAAAATTTTAGCAGTGTTTGTTTTTTCAATAACTAGTTTTATGTTTACGTTTACAGGATTAACTATTGGCAGTAAGTTGACTGAAAAATTTGGAAAAGTATCAACGTTCCTTGGAAGTGCTGTATTATTGTGCCTTTCTATAATTTATCTTTTTCAATAGTATTGACTAAAGCCATTAAATAATTCATAATTATTATTAGAAAGAATGGTGAAAAGAATGTTAGTAAACGGTATTAAGATGTTGCAAGATGCTAAAAAGGGTAAGTATGCAGTACCACAATTTAATATTAATAATTTAGAGTGGACAAAGTATATATTAGAAGAGTGTAATAGTAATAATGTTCCTGTCATTTTAGGAGTTAGTGAAGGAGCCGGTAAGTATATGGGAGGCTTTAAAGTTGTTGCTAAAATGGTAGAAGGACTTATGGAAGAGTTAAATATTAATATTGATGTATGTCTTCATTTAGACCATGGCTCTAGTTTTGAAGTGTGTAAGAGAGCTATAGATAGTGGTTTTACTTCTGTTATGATTGATGCTTCTAAATATGAGTTAGAAGAGAATATGCGTATTACTAAAGAAGTTGTTGATTATGCTCACGAAAGAGGAGTAAGCGTCGAAGCGGAAGTTGGACATATTGGTGGTAGTGAGGATGGCGTATCTAATGAGGTATATCATGCTACCGTAGAGGATTGCGTTAGTCTTAGTATGACGGGGATAGATTCTATTGCTCCAGCTTTAGGTAGTGTTCATGGATTATATAAAGGATTACCAAACCTTAATTTTGAAAGAATGCAAATAATCAATGAAACATTAGCTATTCCTTTAGTTTTACATGGAGGAACAGGTATACCTGATGCTGATATAAAAAGAGCTATATCTTGTGGAATAAGTAAAATAAATATTAATACAGAGTTACAAATTGCCTGGCATAATGCGGTAGTGGAATTTGTTCTTAATAATAAAGATGTATATGATCCCCGCAAAGTAATTGGTAGTGGACAAGATGCTATGAAAAAGGCTATAAGTGATAAAATAAAACTATTTTTTAATAGGTAATAATTTTAGGTTTTATAATAAAATATATTGAAGTGGAGGTATTATGAAGGTATTAGAAATACAGGGTGGACATGAATTAAGTGGCACGATTAGAATTAGCGGAGCTAAAAATAGCTCAGTAGCCCTAATACCCGCAGCTATCTTAGCCGATGATGATGTTACTATTTGTAATGTTCCAGAAGTGACAGATACAGATGCATTAAGTGAAATATTAGAGTTTTTAGGGGCAAGTGTAAGAAGAGCAAGCGAAAGTATCGTTATTAGTCCCAAAACCATTCAAAACAAAGAGATACCCAAAGAATTATCTAAAAAATTAAGAGCATCTTATTACTTTATGGGAGCGTTACTTGGTAAATATAAACATGTGGAAATGTATTTTCCAGGAGGTTGTTCTATTGGAGCTAGACCGATTAATTTACATTTAAAAGGTTTTGAATTATTGGGAGCTACTATTGATATAAATGATGACCGATATGTAGTTGATGCTAAAGATTTAAAGGGTGCTAACATTTATTTGGATTTTGCATCAGTTGGAGCTACTATTAATATAATGTTGGCTGCAGTTAAAGCTAGGGGAACATCTATTATTGATAATGCTGCTAAGGAACCCGAAATTGTAAATGTTGCGACTTTTCTAAATAATATGGGTGCTAAAATTACGGGTGCAGGTACTAGTCGAATTAAGATAGTAGGTGTTAATAAATTACATGGATGTTTTCATGAGGTAATTCCTGACCGTATCGAAGCTGGAACTTATACCATTATTGGTGCTTTGATTGGTAAATATTTAAAGATAGATAATATAATTCCTGAACATATAGAATCACTTACTTCTAAATTAATAGAAATGGGTGTAGAACTAGAAATAGGAGATGATTATTTACTTGTTAATAAACCGAGTAAGTATAACCCTGTCGAGGTGCAAACACAAGTATTTCCAGGTTTCCCTACCGATTTACAACAACCATTTATGGTTTTAACTACCAAGTGTAATGGAAAATCAAAAGTTGAAGAAACTATTTACGAAAATAGATTTATGCATGTGCCATATTTAAATAAAATGGGTGCCAATATAACTATTAAAGATAGAGTTGCTACTATTAAAGGCCCAACGGAATTAATTGGTAGTGAGGTAGAAGCAACTGATTTAAGGGCTGGAGCTAGTCTAGTGGTGGCTGGCTTAGGTGCCAAGGGAAAAACCATTATTCATAATGTTGAGCATATTTTAAGAGGTTATGAAAATATTATAGAGAAGTTAACTGATGTAGGTGCTAAAATAACAATAAAAGAAATATAATTATATAGATATTTCTTTTTATTTGGAGGCCAATACATGAAATTGAAAAAAATACTTATTTTACTAGTAATTATTATTTTTGTAGCCATAGGTATTTTTATTATCTATAAATTAACGTATCAAGAATCATTTAATTATGTGGCTCTAGGTGACTCAGTAGCAGCTGGAAGAAATCCATATGGAGCAAATGATTATGGATATACTGACTATATCAGTGATTACTTGTTAAAAAATCATCATTTAAAAAATTTTGTTAATTATGCGGTTAATGGCTATACTACTAATGATATATTAGAAGATATTAATTACAATAAGCAAATTGAAGTAAATGGCAAAATGGAGAATATAAGGAAAGCATTAAGAGAATCTGATTTAGTTACTATTTCTATTGGTGCAAATGATTTATTAGATAATATAAATATTACTAATATTGGAAATATGTTTTCTAGTGAGGCTATAAAAAGACAAATTGATGATATTTTTGGAAAAATCGATAGAGTATTAATTGAAGTAAAAAAATATGCCAAAAATAATATTGTAGTAGTTGGGTACTATAATCCTTTACCTCAATTAACAAAGTATAAGGATATTATTGATGAAGTAATTGAATATTCTAATAAAAAATACCAAGATTTATGTGATGAGCATGGTATTATTTTTGTGAAAATATCTGATGTTATAGCTAAAAATAATGATTATTTACCAAATCCTTTAGATATTCATCCTAGTATAAAAGGATATGAAGCAATAAGTAAGAGGGTTATTGAGAGATTAAATCAAAGCATTTTTAACAGATAGTAGGCGTGATTGACTAAAAAATGGTTGCATATTTTAAAAAAGATTGTTATACTATATTAGCAATTATTTCTATGGCTAATATTAGTCATGGCGGAAGGAGAGATTATAGTGAAAGCAGGAATTCATCCAAATTATAAAGATACGAAAGTAACTTGTGCTTGTGGAGAAACTTTTACCGTAAGATCTATTAAAGATGAAATCAACGTAGAAGTATGTTCAAAATGTCATCCTTATTATACCGGTATGCAAAGTAGAACATCTCATACAGGTAGAGTAGATAAGTTTAATAAGAAATACGGTTTCGATAAGAAAGAAGCTTAATAATATAAACTATTTAGTTATTCCTAAATAGTTTTATTTTCCAATAAAAAAGGACTTTTTAAAGCCCTATTTTTTATTCATTACTTTTGATGTATCTTGCTCTTGCAAATATCCAATTTCACAATCGCTATCAGATAATGATATAGCAAAATCCTCTACGCTTAAGCCACCTTCAACTTCTTTAAATAGTTTAGTATTAAAAGTTGAAGTAAGGAAAGTGTTACCCTCATCAGTTAGAAGTTGAATTTGTTCACCATTTTGACGCCATTGTTGTATAGGAACGATAGTTGTTTTCCCCTCTTCAAATATAACAGCATGTGTATAAGTATAATTTGTCTCAGACACATTGCCACATCCAGTTAGAGATGTAAGTGCAATAGTAGCTCCAGCGGCCATAGCCGCAAATTTTGCTATATTCTTAGAATTAAATCTTATCTTCATAAAATCCCCCTCAATAAATATGAGGTATACTATAGCATATTTTACTTGATTTGTCAAAAATAACACAAAAATAATACTAAGTTAAAGCCTAGCATGATATAATAAAATAGAATAGAAGAGGTGTTATAATGAGAATTGCAGTAGCTAGTGATCATAAAGGATATCATTTAAAAACAACATTAATTACGTATTTAAAGAAGAAAGGATACGATGTCATTGATTTAGGAACGGATTCTGTAATATCAACAGATTATCCTAAATATGCTTTTTTGCTTTGTGAAAAAATTATTAATCATGAAGCTGACTTAGGAATTATATCTTGTGGTACCGGAATAGGAGTATCTATCGCTTGTAATAAAGTTAAAGGTATTAGATGTGCTAAAGTTGATAACATTAAAGAAGCTAGGTTAACAAGAAGTGACAATGATGCTAATGTTCTTGCTTTAAATGGTAATATGTTCAGTTATCATGCTAAAGATATAGTCGATGTTTTTTTAAACACACCATTTTCTAATGATGAGCGACATCTTAGACGTTTAAAAATGATTACAGAATATGAAGAGGGAAATTATGACAGTTAAAACTTTATTATATTTTGGAGTAGCTTTTTTAGTTATTTGGGCGATGGATTCTGTTAATATCAATCAAATTTTTAAAAAAAATCGCGTTATTCAAGCACGTGTTTTTTACTTATTATTAGGAATAGCTTTAATTTATTTAATAACTAACTTTATTTATGATTTCTTTTTATCTACACAAATGTTGTAAATCATGTATAAATTTCCACTAAAATGTTCAAACTTATACTGAGGTGGAAAAAAATGAGAAGAAAATTGAGGTTAAAACCTTATGTTTTACCAAGTATCTATGTTATTTTGATAACAATCTTTGTTATAAGTGCGATGTCTTCTTTTGATGAAGTACCTGCTTTTGAAGAAAATGTAACATATGTATCTAGTGTTATTTTTTCAAACGAAACGCCAGTAATATCAACTAATGGTGAAGAATCAGAAGTAATAATTAGACCATATAGTGACCAAGATATAACTATAGGAAAAAATTTCTATAATTATCAAGGAGATGAAGATAGTCAAAAGAACTCGATTGTTTATTATGAAAATACATACATGCAAAACTCTGGAATTGACTATATAAGAAAAGATGTATTTGATGTTATTGCCGTACTAGATGGTACTGTCATCAGTATTAGTAATAATGAACTTTTAGGAAATACAATTGAGATTAAACATGACAATAATATCATAAGTGTATATCAAAGTCTTAGTACAGTGGCAGTAAAAGAAGGAGACGCAATTAAACAAGGACAAGTAATAGGCAAAAGTGGTACATCTAATATAAATAAAGATTTAGGTAATCATTTACATTTTGAGCTTTTTAAAGAAGGACAAGTACTAAATCCAGAAGAATATTATAATAAAAGTATCAATGAATTGTAGGCAGTAAAATGCCTTTTTTTATTCATAAGTATAATTACTTCTTTATATACTTTACTAAAAGGAAGGTATATATGGATAAGTATATTGTAGAGCGAGTATTAAAAGAGGCTAATTACATATTAGAAAATGAAAGTACAGTAAGAGATATTGCTAATATATATTGTGTAAGTAAAAGTACTGTTCATAAAGATTTACAAGATAGGTTACGTGATATTGATATAGCGCTACATAAAGAAGTTGATCGAATCTTTAAACATCATATTGAAGTAAGACATATAAGAGGAGGACAGTCAACAAAAGAAAAATATTTAAAATTATAAGAAGGAGAAGAAATGAAAGATATTGGAATAGATTTGGGAACAGCTAATATACTAGTGTATGTAAAAGGACAAGGTATCGTTTTAAATGAACCATCAGTTTTAGCAATAGATTCAGAGACAAAGAATGTATTGGCGGTAGGAAAAGAAGCTAATGAAATGTTGGGAAGAACACCAGGTAAAGTGAAGGCCATAAAACCTCTAAAGGATGGGGTAATTGCTGATTTTGAATATACTGAAGCCATGCTTACGGCCATGTTGAAGAAGGTGAAGGGGTTAAGATTTTGGTCAAAGCCACGAATCCTTATTTGTTGTCCATCTAATATTACACCGGTGGAGAAAAATGCTATTAAAGAGGCTGCTGAAAAACTAGGTGCTAAGAAGGTTTTTATGGATGAAGAACCCAAAGTAGCGGCATTAGGGGCAGGTATGGATATATCTCGTCCTGGTGCTAATATGGTAGTTGATATTGGTGGAGGCACAACAGATATTGCCGTTTTATCATTAGGTGGAATTGTAAGTAGTTCATCTATAAAGGTAGCTGGTAACACTTTTGATAATGCTATAGTAGAGTATATCAAAGACAAATATAAACTGTTAATTGGCGAGAGAACCGCTGAGGATATTAAGTTTAATATCGGATGTGTTTATAAAAGTGATAAAAATAATATCAAAGAAATTAAGGGTAGAAGTCTGGATAATGGCCTACCCCATACCGTAGAAATATCTGAAAAAGAAATGGAAGAGGCTTTAGCTCCTCATGCAATGAAGATTATTAGAGAAGTTAAAAAAGTATTAGAGGAAACTCCTCCAGAGTTATCCGCAGATATTGTGGATAAAGGTATTGTTTTAACGGGAGGAGGAGCCTTAGTAAAAGGTTTTCCACAATTATTTGAAAAGGAATTAAATGTACCAGTATATATTGCCGAAAGTCCTTTAACTTGTGTCGCTGAGGGATGTGGTATTATGCTTTCACATTTAAATTATTTAGATAGATAAAGGGTTAGTCATTAACTAAGTAATTGGTTAATGATTTTTTTGTTTGATATATTAAAATGAGCTTAAAAGTCTTGTAATTAACGATATAAATTATGTATAATATAAGTAGAAGAGTGGCAAGGTATTATTTATATACAAAATTTGGTATTTTCAAATTCAGAGTAGTGGTTTATTGCTAGTAAAGGTGAAGTAATATGAATAGGTATTTAGTAGAAATTATTTTAATAACTTTAATAACATTTGTGTTTTCGGCATTGATTATTCCAGGCATGATAAAAATAGCTCATCATATAGGGGCTATTGATGTTCCAAAAGATGAGCGAAGAGTTCATAATAAACCTATTCCTAAAATGGGAGGTTTGGGAATCTTCTTTGCATTTCTATTTGGATATATGTTGTTTGGAGTCCATAGTATCCAAATGAATTCCATTTTGATAGGGAGTTTTATTATTATAATTACTGGTATTATTGATGATATAAAACCAATTTCAGCTAAAAGCAAGTTATTAGGTCAAATTTGTGCTGCTTGTACGCTTATATTTTATGGAAATATTATGTTGAGTGAAGTAACGGCTTTTGGTCAAGTGTATAACTTTGGTATTTGGGCTTATCCAATAACTTTAATTTTTATTTTAGCGTGTATCAATGTTATCAACTTAATTGATGGGTTGGACGGATTAAGTAGTGGAATTACCTCTATTTTCTTAATAACTATGGGAATTATTGCTTTTATTCAGGGTAGACAAGCTACCTTGGAAATAACTATCATCTTTATTATGCTTGGGGCTACTTTAGGATTTTTATTACACAACTTTAATCCTGCTAAAATTTTTGCTGGTGATACTGGCTCAATGTTTATGGGATTTATTATAGCAGTTGTGTCATTACTAGGATTTAAAGGTGCAATGTTCTTATCATTTATGGTCCCTATACTAGTGTTAGCAATTCCTATTCTCGATACTTTGTTTGCTATTATACGTCGACTTTTACATAAAAAATCAATCTTTGAGGCAGATAAAGATCATATGCATCATCAATTCTTAAAAATGCATTTTTCCCAAAGAAAAACCGTTTTGATAATATATTTAATAAATATTCTATTTTCTTTGGCAGCAATTCTTTTCACAGTAGGAGATTCTAGTATGGCAGTTATTATTTATATTACCTTATTAATATTAACTATATGGTTTATATTGCATACGGGGATTTTGTCACAGACTATGAGTAATAAAATTAAAAAATTGGAACATAATCTCTTTAATAGTAGAAGTAAAAATACATAGATAAAATGGCAAGATATTGCCTTTTTTTTATGAATTTATATGTAGTATTTTGGCAAATTATGGTAAAATATAATCGGTAGGAAAAAGGTGACAATATGGTTAATTTTATTATTTATGAGGATAATGAAGTAATAAGAAGAAATTATATTAAAATTATTCATAAATTTATGGGCGGTAATGATTTATCATATAAAATTCATCAGTTTTCTTCGTACAATACTACTTTAAAATCTTTTATAGTTAATAATACGGGTAGTAATATTTATATTTTAGATATAGAAGTCCCTGGGAAATCAGGATTAGACTTAGCTAGGGAGATAAGACTTAGTGGAGATGCATATAGTCAACTTATTGTGGTAACAGCACATAAAGAAATGTTAGAGAATACTTTTGTAAATAGAAGTTTAGTTTTGAATTTTGTTTCGAAGTTTGATAATTGTGAAGAAAATCTTTTAATGGCAATAAAAGATGCATATATAACTTTAACCAAGCATAAGGCCTTTCTCTTTAAAAGTGAAGGAGAACTTTACCGCATTCCCTATGATGACATATATTTTTTTGAAATTGATTCAGAATTAGGGTATGTTAACCTTATTGCTAAAACCAAAAAATTCGTTGTTAAGAAAACAATCCGCTCTATATTAAAAGAATTAAATGATCCGAGATTTATGAAAACTCATAAGAGTTGTATTGTGAATTTGTATAATATTGAAAAAGTTGATTTAAATAACTTAGAGATTTATTTTAATAATAATTTAAAGACTAATTTATTATCTAGAAACTATAAAAAGGAATTACAGGAGAGGCTGCTAAAGGGGTGATAGGCAATGAATTTATCGCATGTTTTAGAAATATTCGGTGGTAGTGTATTCATGGGATTTTTTGTAATCTTTTCTGGTAGTCTATTTCTAGATTCGAAGTTTAGTATAACATTTAAAAATTGTTTAATAGTTTTAGCCTTTTTTACATTAATAACTATTAATTATTTGCTTGTAAATAATGCATTTAAAATGATGAGCAGTTATATTGTTATAACTTTTGTTTATAAATTATTATATAAGAAAAATATCACGCAATGTGCTGTAGTGGCACTAATTGCATATTTAATGCCTGTTTTTGGCGAATTGATATTTGTTTTTGGCATAGCCTTAGCTTCTAAACTTAATTTGATTACTAACACTAATATTTTTGTAGGAAATTTAAAAGCTAATATTATAATTTGCATATTTGGAATAATCGTAACGTTGTTAATATATAAACCAGTTAGAAGAAATATTTTGAAAATAAAAGAGTATAATAAAGCCATACTAATTATTACCTTATCAATTTTATTGTTTAGTGTGTGTTCGTTATTTTATAAAATGTTTTTTAACGATTGGCAATTTGATAAAACTGTTATATTTGATGGAATATTAATTTTAAGTATGTCATATATAGGAGTTATAATAATAAAACAATATATAGAAAAGATTAAAATAAGTGATGAATATGAAAAGTACGTAAATTATTCTAAACAAAGTGAGAAACTAGTAGAACAATATAGTATTAGTCAACACGAATACAAAAACGAATTAATAATAATTAAAAGCATGGTTCATAAAAATAATAAACGCTTGTTGGAATACTTAAATGAAATAATAGAGGAGAAAGATAATATTCAAGATGCTTGGGTAAGGCATTTAAGATACATACCATTTGGAGGACTTAAAGGGATTATTCATAATAAAATTAGTGAAATGAAGGATTTAGGAATCAAAACGTTTCTTGATATAAGTAAAGATGTTGGTAAATCCAATTTAAAAGCAATGACAATTAAAGAAAATTCTCAATTAGTAAAAATAATTGGTGTATTCTTAGATAATGCAAAGGAGGCATCATTAATATCTGATGAAAAGGAAGTCTCAATTTGTGTATATGTGGAAGACAATAATGTGGTTTTTGATATTTCAAATTCATTTAATGGTACTTTAGATTTATCTAAAATTTATAATGCTGGTATTTCAAGCAAGGGGAAAAATAGAGGCTATGGTTTAGCTCTAGTAAAAAGTATTATTGATGAGAATAATATGTTTGAAAATGAAACTAAGATTGTTAATGGTTACTTTGTTCAAAAGTTAAAAGTCATCATTAATAAGTAATACAAAAGAAAAATAAAAAACGGTTAGATAGTAACTCATAACCGTTTTTTTAATTATGTGACCGTGTTAGGTCACATATAAAACCACCAGCTAAGCTGGTGTGAATATAAAGAGCTCCGCCCATCAGAAAGCATATAAATCTCCTTCTGTTATAATATAAATGATTCGCCAATCAAATATAAAAAACAGGAGGAGATTTATATGTTCAATTCCAAAATATAGAAGAAAGGCAATATATGGGAAGCTAAGAAGGGATATTGGCATAATTCTGAGACGATTATGTGAATACAAAGAGGTGGAGATAGTAGAAGCGCGTGCATGTATAGATCATATACATATGTTAGTAAAAATTCCACCTAAATTAAGTGTATCACAATTTATGGGATATCTGAAAGGAAAAAGTGCGTTGATGATATTTGAAAATCATGCCAATTTAAAATACAAATATGGGCAGAAAACATTTTGGGCAAGAGGATATTATGTGAGTACAGTGGGATTAAATAAAAATACAATAAAAAAGTATATTAAAGAGCAAGAAACAGAGGATATGTTACAAGATAAAAGGAGTGTAAAGGAATACGAAGACCCTTTTAAGGGTTGTTAGAGTGACAAATGCAATTGGCGAATCAAAAAGCTCCCATGTGGGAGCTGCCATTCTTACGCCCTTATAGGGCTCAACCAAAAACCACTAGTTAAACTAGTGGATTTTTATTATAGCATTGATTTAGGCATAGTTGGTTCATCGATGATTATTAGTACACATGCAGCAGAAGCAGCACCAGCAGCAACTACTCCAACAGTAGCTAAAGCCATAGCAAGTAATTTTTTCATTTTATATCCTCCTTTTCTCGTTTAAATACATCTATATAAATATTTAAACTCAACCCTTATAATTTTTATAATTGTTGTATGGTAGTTTGAATATTTTGTAAGTTAATGGGCATATAAGAACAGCTTCTATTAAAGCAGTGAATGCGAAAGCATTTTGCCAAAATGAGTTCTTAATAATAATTGTTAAAATTAAATATATTAATCCTATTATAATAGTTAGTATTTTATAAATAATTCTTCTTTTCTTTCTTATTAAAGGACGTTTAACAGTATCAGCAGGTGCGAAGAAAATGAAACTTATTAATGATAATGTCGCAATTATAATTAAGATGTAATGTGGAATTGTTAGATATTTGCATAAAAGTGGTACGCCAATAAAAGTAGGTACTGAACTTACCCAACATCCCCATGATTTAGTAGCGTGTAATCCAAACCCAGTCGTTCTAAGACAATTGAACAACAACAGAACAATTATTGTTTCTTTAAATATTCTTAATATAATAGAAAGCAATATTATTACTACCAACTTAGTGATGGAGAGATATACTGATTCTAATCCATATTGGATTTTTTCTAATTGCTCCTCACTATAATTTGGATAGTAACATCTAATTGATTTCATAGAGTTACTTATAATTAACTTCTTTATCATAAATACTTCCTCAATTCTTTATTAATGGTATCATATTAATGATGAAATTTTTCTCTTAAAATATAAAGTGTTACAAAATGCAAATATTCTTAACAAAAATTATTTAATTAGTAAACTTATTGTCATAAAAACACAAAAAAATAACATCTAATCATAAAAATAAAATTTTAATAATCATTTTTGTTATTATGGATATGCGCAAAAAAGAAAGAGGGAGCCCACTTATGAAGTACATTGGCAGTAAAAAGAATAACAAGGAAGGCGAGGTGTATGTAGTGAGAGGTCGTGTGAAATGGTTTAACAATGAAAAAGGATACGGTTTCATTGATTATACAGAAGATGAAGATATCTTTGTTCATTATTCCGCAATCAATCAAGAAGGATATAAAACATTATCCGAAGGTCAATATGTTGAGTTTAATCTTTTAGAGACTACAAAAGGTTATCAAGCATTAGATGTTAAAGTGATTAAAGAACCAACAGAAATTAAATAATTTAAGTAGCAGATATGCTACTTTTTTTGTAATTTTAGTGAAATTTGGCATAAAACAGTAGTTAATTTTTTTCTTATATGCTAAAATTAAATTATAGGAGGGATAGTTTTATGAAAATTAATTTAAGAGGAGATAAAATAAAAGTAACTGATGCTATGAAAGATTACGCCAATGATAAATTGGAACGTATTAATAAGTATGTAGATAACTATGATAGCATTACAGCTAATATTATAGTAAAAGTTGAAAATTACAAACAAAAAGTTGAAGTTACAATTCCACTTAAAAACTTCATTTTGAGAGCTGAAGAAAGACAGGATGATTTCTATGCTGCTATGGATATTGTAGTAGATAAAATAGAACGTCAAATTAGAAAGAATAAAACTAAAATTCAAGCTAGAAAAATGAAAGATGCAAAAGAGATTGTGTTTGATTATTCCGAAATGGTTCCTGAAGATGAACCAGAAAGCAAAATAGTTAAGAGAAAGAAAATAGATGTTAAGCCAATGGATGAGGAAGAAGCTATTATCCAAATGGAATTATTAGGGCATGAATTCTATTTATTTAAAGATTCAGAGACTTTAAAACCTGTTTTAGTATATAAAAGAAATGATGGTAATTACGGAATTATAGAAACAGAATAATTATTAAGCACCTTAATGGTGCTTTTATTGTTGAAAAATAGGTTGAATGAAAAGTAAATGTCTATTTAAGTAAGAAAGTAATTAAATGCAAGAGAAAATGGGAGAAAAAAATAAAAAAAACTTCCATTTTTCTTCTTTTTTTGGTAATATATTAGTGAAATTTAGTCATTCAATACACAAAA
>CANQGH010000010.1 GCA_947601845.1 uncultured Bacilli bacterium
ATCTCCGTATATAGTTTATTCTATATACCATTATACCCCCCCCCCCATGGGTTTTGGCAAGAAAAAATTAACCTTTTCTTAGATGATTAACATGCCTCCTATAAAATTAAAAATACCCCCCCTTTGAAATGCAATAATAAATACATAAAAAAATAATTTAATCTTTTTTATTACGTATAAATAAAAATTAAAAAACTAATACTATTAACAATGGAGGATAACATGAAAAATCTTATACAAGATATCAAAGATATGTGTGGTAATAGTGATGATATTGTTGTTCGTGATATTAAGATAAATAATCAACATATATACCTTTTATTTAATGAAGTATTAGCTAATGGTAGTGATATTAATGATTTTATTTTAAAAGATTTATCCAAATTAATTATCGATAATCATGATGGTGATTTATATTCCCTAGTATATAACACAGTTAACGGAAATAATGTTAAAGAGTTAAAAGAAGACGAAATTATTGATCATATATTTAAAGGTTTCTGTATCATTTTAATAGATAATAAGTATATTGCTGTGGAAATGAAAGCTGATCTTGACCGTGGTATTAACAGTACGGATAGTGAAGTATCTATTGTTGGACCAAAAGATAGTTTTAATGAAAACTTTAATACTAATATAGGTCTTATTAGAAGAAGACTACGTACCAATGACCTTTATTTAAACACATTATTTATCGGTAAATCTAGTCGTACTAAAGTAGGTATTTGTTATATGCATAGCATTGTAAGTAGTGATTTAGTGGATGAAGTTATGTCACGATTACAAAAAATAAATACCGATGGTATTATTGATTCAGGATATATTAGAGAAAGAATTATTAAGAATGATACTTCTTTTCCAGTTGTCAATATAACCGAAAGACCTGATGTTGTATCACAAGCTCTATTAGAAGGAAAAGTAGCTATTATTGTTGATAATTCACCTTATGCTTTAATTATTCCTACTTTCTTTGTTGATTTCTTACATACACCTGATGATTATTATCAAAAACCAATCAATACTACCTTTATAAGGATTATCCGCCTTTTAGCTTTCATTATAGCTATTTTTCTTCCCGCTTATTATGTAAGTATTACCACTCACAATACTTCTTCCATTCCCATCACCCTATTAACCAACTTTACATCGCAGCGGTTAACGGTACCATTCCCTGCTTTTATTGAAGCCTTAATTATGATTATTAGCTTTGAAATATTAAGGGAAAGTGATACACGAATACCTTCTAAAATGGGAACTTCCGTATCAATCTTAGGTGGCTTAGTTATAGGAGATGCTGCTGTTAATGCTGGAATTATCTCTCCTATTATGATAATTGTTATTGCTATAAGTGCCATAAGTGGCTTAATCTTTACTAGCAATGCCTTATCATCAACTATTAGGTATTATCGTATTTTTTTATTGATAATTGCTACTTTCTTTGGCTTATATGGAGTTTTTATAGGTATGATGTTTTTAATTATTAATCTATGTAGTATCACTTCTTTTGGCTTTCCTTATATGGCTCCCTTTTCCCCTTTCATTAAACAAGAAATGGCTGATGCTCTAATAAGAGTTAAAAAGAAAAAAATAGATAAAAGGAATCCCCTATTAGCTGAAAAAAATATGGTAAGAGGTAAGCAATCATGAAATATATAAAAATATTAATTATTGTTTTCTTAGGAATTACTTTAACGGGATGTGTTAGTTATATGGAACTAAATGAATTAGGTATTATTGATATGATTTTAATTGATAAAGTTGATAATCAATATGTAGTAACGATTAATATGTTAACCCCTACTAAAGATGATTTAGAAAATAAAAAGACTTATACAGCAAGCAATAATTCTATTGATGAATGTCTAAATGACCTATATTTATATACTAATAAAAAGATATCTTTTACCCACTTAGAATTAATGGCTTTTACTCCCAACCTTCACAATAAAGAATATAATGATATAATTAATCTATTTTTAAATAGAGTTGATTCTAGAAATACCTTTAGTACTGTCATCATTGACAACGATAATGACTCATATTCCAGTAAACTATTTGAATACAAATCAAGCGATATTAATAATCTTATCAATATTAACCATGAAGAATATGGTATGGTTGCTATTAAACAATTCGACAGTATCATTAAAGATATTTTAGAAATGAAAATTAGTTATATTCCTAAAATAAGTATTGAAGATGAACTATATATTAAAGGTTATCAAAGTATTTATAGTGATTATCAAGACTTATCTTTTGAGGAAAGCCTAGGATATAATTTTATAACTAATCAAATTAGTCAATCTAAATTAAATATTAATAATATTGGTTTAAAAATAGATACTTCTAATACTATTATTAGGGTTAACAAAAATGAAATAACTTTTAATATCAATATTTCTTATCAAATAACCAATAATAACGATTCACCTTTAGAAGAAATTGATAACTTATGTAAAGATAAAATCAAAGATTACATCTCATCTTTTATAAATAATAGTCATGATAACTATTTTTTATACTTAATTGAAAAATATCAAAACAATTATTTTAAGGAAAATAATAAAATAAATATCAAGTATAAAATTAATATTGTTACTAATCGTATTGATAATACTAATATAAAAGGAGGTAGTTATTTTGAATAATGATAGTAAAATCTCACCTCTTGGCCTTTGTTTTTTATCAAGTTTCTTATATAGATCATTCTATATCATTGGTCTTTTTAATTTAATAATATCTGTTGCTAAAGGAGATGCTATCTTTAGTATTATTATTGGGGCATTAATAGGCTTTATCTTTTTATTAAGTTACTTTGTTTTAGATAATGATAATCCTAACGAAAACATTTTTAATAAAATTAAAAATAGTTTTCCTAAAGCCATATCTGATTTATTTATCGTTGTTCTTATTATATCTGTTTTAATTATTAGTAGCTATGTTTTATACAATCTATCACTTTTTATTAATTATAATTTATTGAATGATATTAATATTTTACCTATTATTATTCTATTATTATTATGTATTACTTATTTAGCTAATAAAGGCATAAATACCATTATTAGGACAAGTGGCATTTTAATTTTTGTATGGATATTATTAGTTATTATCTCTTTATTAGCGCTTATTAGCTATAGTAATCCCAGTAATTTATATCCAATCATGACAACTTCACCTATTAAAATATTGGAAAGTGGTATTGATTATAGCCTATTTACCATTACACCTATTTTCTTATTATTAGTAATTCCAAAAAATAAGATTGAAAATAATGCTAAATATCATAAGTACATGATTACTACCTATGTTCTTAATTTTTTATATTTTTTGATTAATTTAATTTTAATTTTATCTATTCTAGGATATAAATTAACTAGTATCCTAAATTATCCAGATATTATTGTTTTGCAAAAAGTATCACTATTAAACTTTATTGAGAGAATCGAAGATTTACTTTCATTTAAAGTTATGTTTGATGGTTTTATTTTCATTGCTTTATCAATTATTTATATTAAGGATGGAATAGTAACGGTTTTTAAAACCAATCCTAGTAAAAAATTAATTTATTTCATTAGTTTTATTTTAATATTAAGTAGTCTTTATTTACATATCACTAATATTAATATTCTAGTTCCTATCCTAGTAATTATTTTAGGAATTCATTTTTTCTTATTATTTAAAAGAAAAGTTCTAAATTTCACTAAGTCTTCACAATAGAAAGATATACTAGTAACGTATTGAGGAAATCAATATAAAAACTGCTGAATTCTCACCCAGCAGTTTTTTTTATAAAATAATTTTGTAAGGATTAATATCGGTTCCATCACCATCAACATAAGTTGCTGTACCTTTAATGGTAATTACTGGCTTAGCATAATGGCTAGAATTTACTGAAGCTGTATTGAAAACACCATCTGCTGTTATATACATCATCTTCATAGGAGCCCCACCACTAACTGGACCAAAGTAAGCCGGAGTCATTACCCAATAATCAATATCTGAATCCAAATATGTAGAACTATTTTCACCATTGTTATTATTTTTGAATACTACTCCAGCATAATTAGCTTCATCTGCGCTTAATAAAGCAATTGGATAATAGAACTCATTACCTAGATTAGTTGAATACTGATCCTCAGTAGAGCACGCTAATGTTGGTGTTTTACCTTCGGAAAGGTTAGTAAAATTCTTATATAACAATGTATAATCGATTAATGTGCTTCCGAATGATCTTGTTTTTACACCAAGGTATTTATCAGTTAAACCAAATATACCATAATCCTCTACTGAACGATTATTACAATAAATAGCTTTACTATCAATAAGTGCCTTAGCTTTCGCATTATTTTCTATACTAGATGCATAAAATTCATCTACAGAACTCTTAACTGTTGAATTAGCACCCTTTTTATGATTACTAAAGCTGTCAATATATGATTGGTCATACTTTTTACCTGCAGAGAAAGTATAGTAATACATAATACCCGTTTTGGCAAGTCCAGCACCACTATTAAATGTAGGCTCAACATCCACAATATATGCCACAGTTGCACAAGTTGTAAGACCATCTGCTACATATGATGTCGCTATACAAGTATAAGGATGTTCACTAACTAATTTCCTTGCTTGTTCAATATTACCTGCTGTAATACCACCTGAACCTATATATGGATTATCTTCTGCACCAAACAATGATCTAGATATAGTAATAGGATTTTTTAATGTATATTTCCCGTTAGCATATTCCACATCACTAGCATATCTAAAACTATCTACTTCAGTAGCAGCCATATGCGCTAAACCACTAACATTTTTAATTGTGCTTAAACTTATTTCTGAATTATAAGTATATCCAGCATCTCTTGGCGAATATAAATCATAACGTACATCATTATATTTGGTATTAATACTATAACCATTAGAAACAGCATCTCTTCCTGTTTGATTACATCTTCCATAAGAATCTGGTTTACCATTATAAATTAATCGAATACCACCATCATCGGTCGTTCTAACAACTTGCCAACATAAATCATTAAATATTACATTGTTATTAACTTTACCACGGTAGTAATAAATTGGATAGTCATCATCCAAAGTAGAATGAATAGTTAATACCCCTTGTCCATTAGTTTCTGAAGCCGTTTTAGAAAAATCGATGCCAACATCAGTCTTAGCTAATGATGCAATAGTATTATAAAGTAAAACTTCGAATTGTAAATCAGTCCAATCAATGGTATAACTAGCAGGTGCAAAAGCAGTACCATCACCATCTATATCAACTGTAATAGTTGTTTTTTTATTATCGGCAGTACTATTTAAAGCTAATAAAATAACTGTACCAGATTCTTTTGTATCTTTTACTTCAAAATCATTGTATGCAATAGTTTTAGAACCCCACCAAGTATTAACTTTAATGACAGTCTCTTCGGTAGCATTTGGTACTGTTACAACAACTGGTACATAAAAACCGGTACGAATATTGTCATCATCATATACTGTGTTATCAACTTTGTAATTCATTCTAACTAATCCAGTTAATTTACCACTTGATGACATTTGCAAGTCCTGACTATATAATTTAGGAGCCCCATTATATTTTTCATCAAATTTATATTTAGTTAATGTATCTAAATAAGTCTGACCTTTTACATCAATTGTAACATTAAGATGTGAATCCTCTTCTACAATATCATAATCAATATATCTAATATTGAATTGTTCTGGCAATGGTGTTTTTCCTTCTTTATTAGGAACTACTTTCCATCCATTTGGTAAATGAGTAGTATCATCATAAGTTCTAACTACTCTCTGGATAGCCATTTCACCATAAATTTTATCAGTGTCTATTTCTCCAGTAGTATCAGTAACCTTAATGGTTCTAGCGGCTAACATTAAATCTTGAGGTGTTAATATATGATTGGAAGTAAAAGCATAGTTACCGATAATATAAACTTCTTCCGCTCCTTCGTTTCTTTCTACTACCTCTTCCCCAAATTCAGTAATATTCATTTGCTTAGCATATGTGGGAACAACAGCAATAAAGAAAGCTAATATTGTAAAGATTGGTAAACTAATTATTTTCTTTTTCATATTTGGACACCATCCTTCTAATTATATTTTACAGTAGCAGTCACTTTAGAACCATCGGTTAAAGTAATTACTGCACTTGTAATACTTCTATCTATTTTACTACTATCAACATTCTGTTTATAAGGGCCGGGATTATTACCATATTCTACCCAAGTATAATTTGTAAAGGCAACACCATTTCTAGTTACTGAAACAGTATATTGCATAGTTCCTACCGTAGTATTAATTGGAGTAAATGTTATTATAAATGTAGCTGGTTTTTCCTTAACAGTCACTTGATAAGATGCTTGTTTATTACCATCGACAGTAGTGACTGTGATGGTAACGGTTCCTGGTGAAACACCTCTAACATTACCATTTTGATCTACCGTAGCAATACTAGCATTATCACTTGACCATCTAACTCCTTTATCAGTAGTATTACTTGGGTTTATATTAGCTGTTAATGTAATAGTTTGGCCTTCAACTACACTATTAGCACCAGATATTGTTACCCCTGTTGCATGAACAACAGCTTTAACATTTATCGTTTTTTTAGCAGTTATTTTACCATCAGCACTAGTTGCAGTAATAATAACAGAGCCTACACTAACTCCTGTAACAGTACCACTTTGATCTACTTTAGCAATACCTGCATTGCTACTTGACCATTTAACACTCTTATCAGTAGCATCATTAGGAGTAACTACCGCATTTAATTTAATAGTTCTTCCCACGGTTACATCACTAGCACCAGATATAGCAAGTTCAGTAACATCAATAATTTTAATAGTTGAATTAATTAAAACCGCAGCTGATGTTTTTCCATCTTTACTTCTAATCGTAATAGTTACTTTTCCTGGTTTTAATGCCGTTATATTACCTTTATTATCAACCTTGACAATATTTTCATCACTACTTAACCATACCAACTCATCTTCAGTAATAGGTTCTCTAACTGTAACTTTTATTTGTTTGACTTCACCAACAAATATATCTAAATTGGTTGTTTCTAATTGAATATCTCCGACTTGTTCCCACCTAGCTATCAAAACTATATTTTTATCTATTTTAGTATTAAAATCAAATTCTTCATTGTTATAATACCACCCAATAAAGCGATATCCTTCCCTACTAGGATCTTGAGGTCTTTTAATAGTTTTATTAGGGGAAACAGTTATTGTATCTACTAAAGTTCCTCCTTCGCTTTGAAAATTTACTTCATATTTCTTATTAAAAAGTAAAAACAAAATAATTAATAATAAAATAATACATATAATAATTAAAATTATTGATAATAAGTGATTATGTACTTTGCCTCCCTTGGAATTTCTACCACTAGCAATAGTATCTGTACTAACATTATTCGTATAATCTGATTGGGGAATATTTACAGATAAAGTTTCATCTGATGCTTCCTTCATGTAATTATTACCATCTAGAGCATCATCTTGATGCGAAGAACGAAATCCCGTTCTAAACTCTTCAATATCATTATTATCGTATAAATAATCATCATCAATTTCACTATCATTATTATCATATATTAAATGATTTAATGAATCATCATATCGTTTATCATCCATATACTAACATCCTCCTATAATACATTATAATTATAAGAGGGAAAAAATATCTAGTCAATAACTTATAACCAATTTTCGACAAAATTCGACATTCATTTTTATCACATTTAATTCCTTATCCTTATAAAGAAAAAAGTGAATTAAAATTCACCTTTCACCTTTTATTGTACGACAATGTGATATAAATATCTTAAAAAAGTTCCAAAGGAATGACCCATATTAAATAAGAAGACAATTAATAAATTGCCAAACATCACTATTGCCGGTAGTAATATTAATAAAATAACACTTTTAATCTTACTAATATCTATTATTTTATGGTGCATACACTACCATCGACCACTCGCCTAATAGCTGTCCCTAAACTTCTTCCTAATTCTAATAAAGTTTTAATACCTGAAGAAAAGGCATTAATAATAGTACCATTTAAGTCTAGTCCGCCCATTATGGCTAACAATTCATTTTGGTTGTTGATTATTTGCATACGTCCTCCTTAATTACATGAGAGTGGCCTAACTATACCATCTATTAAACCAATTAAGAAAGTAATACCAGCCGCTATGCCAATTACTCCCCAAATAGTTAGTCCGCCTCCGTTAATACTTGCTAATTCTTGTTTATTAATTTCAAGCATATTATTCCCCCTTTGCGAAATTAATAAAATATTGAAACATGGTCTCTGATTCTAGAATGAATTTAGCCTCTATAATTTGATTGTTAACAAAACTTTTATTGTGCAAATCAACATCAATTAATACTTCTTGATAATACGCAAGATTATTCTCTATAATATTATCGCTTATCTTTATTACTTGATACTTATATTTATCATCATTTAAGTAAATATAATCACTATTTATAATTTTATCTACTTCCTTTGTTGGTACATAAAGGCTTAAATATTCGCCCTTGACAATACCGCTTGCTAAATAATAATGATTAAACTTGAAGATAGAATTCATTCCTATTAAAGATAATATTATAAAACCTATGATAAGCAACCAACATAATAATAACTTGGGTCTTTTTATTTCATCTTGTAAAATAAAATCATTAATACTAGACATGAGATAATTCCTCCATATTTATTTGTTGATCAAATAAATTCATATTATGAAAACGGTGTGAAATATAAATTATTGTTTTGTCCTTATATTCCGCAAATAGATTACTTAAGATATCTCTTTCTCTTTCAATATCGACTTGGCTTAAACTTTCATCTAAGATATATATACTACTATTCTTTAATAAAGCTCTTGCCAAAATTAATCTTTGTCTTTCACCACCACTAATATTAAATCCATTTTCTTCTAAAAGCATTTCGTAAGATGCATTTCTAGACTTAATAATTTCATCCACTTTAGTAAGTTTTACTACTTGCAAAAAATGATCATAATCTACTTCCCTATCCATAACAATATTATTATAAATAGTATCAGTAAATAAGTTTTCATTCTGACCTACATAACAAACCTCTCTTCTAATATCTAAAGTATTGTAATCATTAATGTCTTTATCATCTACAAATACTTTGTCACGTGCTACTTCTAAAAACTTCATTAATATTTTGCCAAGAGTACTTTTACCACTACCGCTTTTACCATATATTATTACTTTGTTACTAGCTGGAATATCTAAATTAATATTTTTTAAAATATTGTTATGACCATAATAAGAATAATTTAAATCATTAATTTGAATATGACCTTGTAATGATTTCCCACTATATTTGTTATCTAATTGTAAGCATTCACTATTTACTTCATATAATTCGATTATTCGGTTAATAGATATTTTTGTCTTTTTAAATACTAATTCTAATTGAATAATATTCTTAATTGGTTCCAAGAAATACACGATCATAGCATTATAAGTAATTACCTCGCTTATACGCATTTTGCCGTTTAAAACTAATGTGACACCAATAAAAATTATTACTAATAGACCAATATCATTAATGATATTTTTAAAAAAGTTTTCAACGTTAAATAATTTTTGAAACTTATAACTAGTATTTAGATATTCATTATATTTGACATGCATTTTATTTTCTATTTGTTCTTCAATTCCTAGAGCTTTAACCGTATCAATATTATTAATAGATTCAATCATGTAAGAATTAACCCTTGCTACTTCTTCTTGATTTTTTTTAATATAACTAGACATAATTTTATTGAATACCTTAATGATAATTAAATATAAAACAAGAATGATGATACTTATCATACTCAGTAGAGAATTAATACGATACAATGTTAAAAAGACAAATATAACTAATATTAAATCAACAAAGACGGTCATAAATACATTACTGATGACATCTTTTATATCACCTAAGTCATTAATCCTAGCTACCACTTCACCAGTTGTCCGGTTTTTATAATATAAATAAGGAAGTGATATGATGTGATGAAAAATATCAGCAACTAAAGTCCTATCCAAAATATGATTCATAAAATTAAGTAAATTACTACGTAACCAATCAACTAAAGATTTTAAAACTAAGAGTGCGAAAATTATCAATATGGTAAAAAATAAATTCGTTTTGGAGTTAAATGGAATTACATGTTCAATAATTAACTGAAATGTAAATGATCCTAAAATATTCAAAATTGTAAAAAGGAAAGCAGCAATTGTTATACTCAAAAGGATACTTTTATATTTTAATAATAATTTTGATATTATATTGATTATATGATTATTCCTTTCCATAATAGGAATAGGTTTGATTGGTATAAAAATTAAATAATGATTGGTTGCAGTTTCTCTATACTGAAGAAGAGTCATATTAATCAAACCCTTAGCTGGATCACTAATAGTAATAAGACCTTTTTTACGATCAATCTTTTGAATAACTACAAAGTGGGGATATTTATTATCAATAATTACATGAGCAATGCAAGGAAGATATTTATTAGGTAAATCTAGGATATCACCTTTCAAAGCTTTAGTATCAAAGCCTAAAGTTTTACCTGCTTCTAATAAATATAAGGCATTAGTGCCTTCTTTGGTTGTATGAGTTAATTCTCTTAAATACTCTTTAGAAACATTACCACCATATGTTTTTATAATTGTAAGTAAAGAAGATACTCCACAATCCATTAGCCCATCTTGCATAACGCTTTTATATTTTTTCATCTTATCACCTCCTCAATTTAATTATTAGCCATAAGGTAGGTGATTTCCTAAAAAAAAATAAGAAAAAATTAATTTTCTAATTTTTTCTTAATATCTTTTTTAATCGTAGACTTTATTTTTCTTTTTAATTTAGTCCTTTTACCTTGATAATTAGTAGCTAAGATAATAATTAAAAGAACAATACCAAGTACATAAAGATAAGTAGGTATATTTTCTTTTTCAAATTTAGCTTCTAGTTGTAAATTACTAGTAACTGGATTAGCAAAATCATATGGTTCACTACCCAAATACCAACCCGTAAATTTATATCCTTCTTTTTTTGGCTCTTCAATAGGACTTACGGCATTCCCTTCAAAAACTTTTACTTTTTTACTTTTATTATCATATTTAAAAGTTACAGTATATTCCGTATCGACATCTTCAAAAGTATAATCACTCCATATTCCTACTTTATCACTTTTAGCAACAATCTCCGCATTTTGCAAATCGCTAGTATAAGCATAGTTTCCATAAAGATATGCAACTTTAGCATACCCTAGCTTAATTAACTCTTCCTGTAAAAAATTATTATCGTAATAAACCCATACTAAATGGCGATCATATTTATCTAGTTTATCACTGCCATCATCATACTCTAAAATAATTTCCTTAGCATTAGTTAATTTATCGCAAGTATAATTACTAGCATCCTTACCAAACGGCTCTTCTCCTTTAGTAGGATGAACAGTTTCAGGAGTATCTATGGCTAAAAATCTAGCTGTAATTTCTTTCCCGTTTAAGATAAACTTAGCTGTATCACCATCTACACATTTGGAAAAAGTAACATTAACCTTATCGTTCGCACATACGGTGACTGGTATAATCCATAAAACCATTATTAATATTAAAACTAACTTCTTCATTTACTTCACCTATTCTATCTACAATTATATCACCACTTTTTTAAGATTAAAAGATTATCCTTTATATTGACCACCATTTATATGTAAAACTTGACCCGTCATAAAACTAGAATCATTACTAGCTAAATATACAAATAGTGGTGCAATCTCATAAGGTTCTCCTGCCCGCTTCATAGGGCAGTCTGCTGCTAATACTGGTATTTTACAAGGTTCCCAACAAGCAGGTTGTAAAGGTGTCCAAAAAAATCCTGGAGCAACAGCATTAACTCTAATCTTTCTATCAACTAAATTGCTAGATAATGATCTAGTAAATCCCACAATAGCGCCTTTACTAGTTACATAGTCAATTAATTCAGGTTCACCATAAAAAGTAGTAATACTACTAACATTGATAATAGAACTACCTTCTTTCATATAAGGTAGTGCTGCTTTAGTTAAATAAAACATCGAATAAATATTGGTTTTCATAGTTAAATCAAATTGGTCATTACTAACTTCTTCTAATGTTTTCTTTTGAAATTGCACCCCAGCATTATTAACTAAAATATCAATTTGACCATAATTATTAATAGTCTTCTTAACTATTTCCTCACAAAAATGTGGATCCTTAACATCTCCTGATATTAAAAGACAATTGCCACCAAGTTTTTCAATATATTGTTTCGTAAACTTAGCATCCTCATGTTCATCATAATAAGCAATAACTACTTTAGCTCCTTCTTTAGCAAAATAAACAGCTACACTTCTACCTAGTCCCGAATCGCCTCCGGTAATAATCGCAACTTTATTCTTTAATTTGCCACTAGCACAATAACTAGGGTCATCAAAGATTGGCAAAGGGCGCATTAAATATTCAAATCCCGGCTGACTAGTCTGCATTTGAGGAGGAAACTCTACTTTAAACTGGGTACATTTTAACCCTTCACCATCTTTAGAAAAGCATTGCTTCCCTGGAATATTACAATGGTCTAAATTATAAAAATAACTTTTATTTGTACTTTCTTCATTATGATTCATTTCATCACTCCCTACATTAGTCTATTCTTTTGAGTATGAAATGTCATAAAAAAAGATTTGATGGCTATCTTATCAAATCTATTTTATTAATCTTTTTTAAATAACTAGAAGAAGTATTAAGTTCTGTTGTTACCACTTTTAAATCACTTCCAGAAGCATGAATAATATAATGTTTTTCATCTAAGATGCCTAAATAAATCATCGCATGTCCGGGTTGGTATAAAATAACGGGGTCACTATTATTACTTAAAATATTAAGTTTTTCTAGTGTACTTTTATTACTTACATCAATAATTTGGCCTACACTACCATTTTGATCGGCCGTATTTCTTGGAAACATAAAACCAAAGGTACGAAAAACATTGGATATATAACTTGAACAGTCGACCCCATCATCCATTCCACTCCATTTGTAAGGATGACCTTCATATTTAAAAGCTTCAATATACACATTTCTTTTAGTATAAGGAAGATAACCAAGATGAGCTTTATCTCTAGTAATAACTACTTCTTTTTTACTAACGTACCCATTATCTCCTTTAATAGGAAGCACTACTTGATATCCTTCTTCCACTGCTTTAAGGTATGGTAATTTAGTACTCATATCCAATAAAGTACCATCTATATCCACTAAAGCATCAGTAATAATAGCAAACTCTCTACTATTAATAAAGTAATCAAAGTCTTCATCTTTAGCAAGAGCAATATTGTTTTTTTCTACCCAGCCACAATAGGCATAGGATATAACAAAATACCACTTTTCATCACTACTCTCATGAACAATTAATACTGGTGTGTTAACATGTAATTCGGTCTCTTGGACACGATCAAAGTTATATACACCATTACTATCATAAAAATGAACATCAGTAGGGAAACTTTTAAGATTAGCACGAGCCACAATAATACCTTTGGTAATAGTTTTCTTATCCGTAATATTATCAAGATTTCTATTAGCTAACATATTATTTACTTCACTATTAGTTACTGCTCCATTACCAGTATATTTGGGAAGAGTTGGCACAGTATATTTAGTTATAAGATTTCTTATTTCGCTACTAGTTATACTATCTATTTCTGAAAGATTAAAAATACTATCTGTTTTACTTCTTATTTCGGCATTATATTCTTCTATCTCGTGAGGTGTAAGAATAATATCATCTGCTAATCCATCAATAAACTTTTTAGCACTATCCGGTATTACTTCAATATAACTATCATCATATGTTACTATATTATCATCACTTATATTATCTTTTTTATTTAAAGTACATGAACAACATAATAATAATACTAATAGAACTGTAACGACTCTTTTCATCTTATCACCTTTTTTATTATATAATATTTTGGGCCACAAATAAATCTATATTTATTATAAGAAAAAAGAGCATATTTATACGAAAATGATTCTCACTACTATAAACCTTTTTTATACATTATATCGATATCAACATCCCCAGTTATACCATCAATTCGACCATTATTACAAAGTTGCCACATAACATAGTCCCCACTATAATTGGTTTGATTAGTATAATGGGCAAGCCATACAGGATAATTATCTTTATTAGTCCATATTGTCTCTAAATAAAACTTACTACTATAAAGCATTCCTTTATACCCTTTTTCTTCAATCCTTTTTAAAAAATTATTAGCAATATTATTAATCTCATAAAAACTAATTTTATATGAATTCCAATAAGTCCAACTCTCCCAATCAAAGACAATTGGTAAATCTAGGCTTTCTCCATCTAATGTTTTAATAACCCAGTCAGCATGATTAATAGCTTCATCTACAGAAGTAGCAATACTATATAAATATACTCCTACTTTTAATCCCGCTTCTTTAGCCTTTTTAATATTATTTTTATAATACTCATCAATAGCTACTTGATTAGTACTAGTACCTTCCACACCTATTCGCATCATTACAAAACTAGCTCCACTTTTTTTCACTTTTTCAAAATCAATTTCACCTTGCCATTTAGATACATCAATACCTATTTCGGTATCATCGGTTTTATGTTTGTTATAAATATCCTTAAAATTAGTTGTCACCTTAGGTGAAGATGTTCCCCCACTAGTAGGTTTGGAAACATTTAAAGTTACGTTTACTGTTTTCTTATTGTTACTACTATCACTTAGATTAAAAACTAATTTATAAGTGCCTACTTTTTTAAAGTCATAATCACCAGTCACTTCGCATTTAACATCGCCTGTATAATTATCACCATAAGTAATAATATCACAGATATCACCATCATAATCAATATTAACTGTTTTATTAGTCCCACTAAAAACAAGTGGTGGTGTGGTATCAACAACATTAATACTATATTTAAATACATACTTTTTATTATCATATTTATAATATACATCCAAGTCTTGCCTACCTAATTTAGTAGTATCAATTTTATAATTATCGCTAGTTATTTCAATATCACCGTTTTCTATTTCTATGACATCATATAAAAAAGTATCACTATAAACTTCAATGCGATCACTAGTAGTATTTAAAAAAGTATTAGTAGTATCTTGATAAATTACTTCTTTAGTGCCACATCCCGATAATAAAAAACTAATTAAAATTAATAAAATTATTTTCATATCTTTTCACCATTTCTATTATATCAAAAATACAACTTAATTAATACTAGTATACTCTATAAATCTCCTTATATTCTTTATTATTTTTCATAAAATATTATAGTAGAAAACGACTTTTCAAAAAGCCGTTTTCTATTTTTAATCAAATTTTCCAAGTTTAATCTAGTGTGGGTATTGTAGATTTTCACAACTATTTTATTTACATAATATTTTTTGCGATTTGTGTTTTACTTTTTTAGTAAGTTCACTAATAATTATTTCATATCCTTTTTTATTGGGATGTAGTCCATCATCAGAAAAATTGTCATTAATAAATCCATTATTATCTATTAAAACAGAATATAAATCTAAATAATCAATCGATTTTTTTTCACAATATTTTATTATTTTTTCATTTAAAGTAATTATTTCTTTATTTATATGTGTTCTATTTGTAGGATATAATGTTTCTACAATTAAGGGTTTACCATAATTTAATATATCTTCAATAAAACTCTTTAATTTTTCAAAAGTATCATCTAAAGATTCCTTATTATCGTAGTCACCCAAGTTTGACACTTGTAAGTTAAAAATTGTTTGCAAAGTATTATAAATACTTGTTTTTTTATTAAATTTTATCTTGCGTACCTAAACGTACCTATGATATAATAATATTGTAAGGAGGTTACAGGCATGGCTAGAATTAAAATCAGTTCTTCTAAAAATAGCAAAAGTTATTCTATTATTGAAGATTATTATAGAAATGGCAAAAGAACAACTAAAATTGTTGATTATATTGGAAACTATAATATTGTATTAAAACTAGCTCAAAAAGAAAATTTAGAAGTTGAGGTATGGTTAAATAATTATTTAAATAAATATAAAAAAGAACATCAAACTACTCAAAAACAAGAAGAAGTAATAATTAAAAAATATAGTAATAAGTTAATTTCTAAAAATGTTACAAATAAATTTAACGTAGGTTATTTATTTTTAAAAGATATTTATTATTCTTTAAAAATAGATAAAATCGTTAAAAGTATATCTAAAAAATATAAATTTGAATTTGACTTAAATGAGGTATTATCTAATTTAGTATTTTCAAGAATAATCTATCCATCAAGCAAATTAAAGACTTATGAACTTTCTAAAACTTTTATAGAAACTCCTAAATATGATTTAGAAAATATTTATCGAGGGCTAACCTACCTTAACAACGATTTAGATTATCTTCAAAAAGAAATTTATAATAATAGTAAATCAGTAATAAATAGAAATACAAGAATAATGTATTTTGATTGTACTAATTATTACTTTAGTATCAATGAAGAAGATGATTTAAGAAAGTATGGTAAAGGAAAAGACCATAGGCCTAATCCTTTGGTAGGCATGGGCTTATTCATGGATAGCAATGGTTTACCTATTGCCATGAATATATTTCCTGGTAATGAAAATGAAACTAAAAATTTACTTCCTCTTCAAGAAAAAATGATAAAAGATTTTAATTTAGAAAATAGTAAAACTATAATTTGTACTGATGCAGCGATGTGCACAGATGAAATAAAAAGCTTTAATATAAAAGATGGAAGAAGTTTTGTTATAACTCAATCTATTAAGAAATTAAAGGAAGAATATAAAAAGCAAGTATTTGAAGATAATGGTTGGAGAATAATTGGAGATTTAAAAAACACCTATAAACTAAGTGATTTTATAAATGACGAAGAAAAAAGACAAGCTAATTATGAAACAATTTTTTATAAGATAATTAAAACAGAAACAAATCATGTTGTACAAGACTTAATTGTTACTTTCCAAATTAAATATAGAGATTATTTAAGAAAAGTAAGAAATGGTCAAATTGAAAGAGCTATCAAAAAAATTGATAAAACTAATAAAGGAGATAAAATTAAATTAAGTATTAATCCTAATGATTATAGAAGACTTATTAAAGAAGAAGTATCTACAATAAAAAATAAATCAAAAAAGAAAATAGAAGAAAATTCTTTAAATGAAGAAACTAAAAAAGAAAAATATTTTTATTCATATTCAATAGATTATGATGCGGTTAAAGAGGAAGAAAAATATGATGGATATTATGGTATTACAACTAATTTAGTTGGAGATATAAAAGATATATTAAATATATCAAAAAACAGATGGGAAATAGAAGAAAGTTTTAGAATATTAAAAACAGACTTCGATTCAGGAACAATACATTTATCAAGAGAAGATCGAATTAAATCTCATTTTCTTACTTGTTTTATATCGTTATTAATATATAGAATATTAGAAAATAAATTAGATTATAAATATACAAATACAAAAATAATAGAAAAATTAAAAGAAATGGAAGTATATGAAGAAAGAGGAAGTGGTTATTCACCAGCCTATGTTAGAGATGACTTAACAGATGATTTGCACAGCATTTTTGGCTTTAGAACGGACTATGAAATAAATACTTATGAAAATTTTAAAAAAATTTTTCAACAAATAAAAAACTAAAAAAGTACGCATCATTTTTCAAACAAAAAAACTCTCATTTTTCCCTTTATTTATAAGGGTTTGTAAGAGTTTTTAAATTAAACAACTGTCAAACTCAAGAATATATCTTCAATAAAACTCTTTAATTTTTCAAAAGTATCATCTAAAGATTCCTTATTATCGTAGTCACAGTCAGGTCTTAAAATATTATTAACGCCAATTAACAAAATAAATCCATCCATGTCATCTTTATTAACCTTTGGCCAGCAAAATTTATGAAATGTTTCAATACCAATATTTTCAACGCCACATATATAAAAGATAATATCATTATTTTGCGATTTGTCCAAAGTCATAGGTTCATTGAATCCAATTTTTATTGTTTTATCAACATAATAAGGCATATATGCAGTGATTGAATCTCCCATTATAGCTATTTTTTTCATGTACTTTCTCCTTTATAAATTAAAACCATGTTCGCTTGTTTTATAATATCAATTATAGTATAATTTTTATAGGGAAACTTAATTGTTAAGTGCTTGCCAACTTTCTTTTAGAGAGGAGGCTTGATATTTATGAAGAAAAAAAGATTTATGAATCTCATTTCTAATATTAATTATCATTTTATTGATAGTCTCTTTAATGATTCTATGTATAAAAAAATAGTACTCAATCTGCAATAGATTAAGTACAAACTCTTACTAGGGTAAGTACTCAACATGCGAAAGTTAAGTATTTCCCTTTTTCATTTTATGCAAGTTTCCCTCGCATATTCATAATAACATAAAAAAGAACTTTTTGCAAGTTCTCTATATTAAAGTTCGAAAAAGTTCGAACAGAAACATCAATGGTGGGTTTGCGAAAGTGGTTTTGCACCTTAAAGACAAATTCATCACATTTGATACACTAATTATTAGGAAACTATCTTTTTGTCAAAACTATTTTTTATTTTCTTCTAAATATCTTTGATATAATTCATCCATTGACGATATATATTCTTTATCTTGTTTAATTCTAAATTTTTCATATTCTTCATTAGCTTTTTCTAAAGCTTGTTTATGAGAAATATTACCTGCGTTTAATAGAATTTCTTTTTTTCGAAATTTAAGCAAATCATCCGTTGCATCAATCCATTTTTGCATCGTCATTAGGTTATGCTCATTTGCCATATCTTCAGCATAGTCTAAAAATAATGTTGTCAAACTTTCTAATTTTTTAATTTCTTTATCATTTAAATAATTTTTAGCGATACCTATATCATATTTCATAATTTTACCATTTGGAGAATGTTTCCAATTTGTAAGTCCGAGATGTTCTTTATTAGAATCTACTCTTTCATATATAAGTTCTGCTGCAGTATGACCAGATATAGCATAATGAAGTTTATTTTGAACAATTTTAAAAAATGTATATGCTTCTTCAGATTCCTTATTATAATCAATGCTTGTACTCTCAAATAAATCAGTAATTTTTTGATAAAGTCTTCGTTCACTTAAACGAATTTCTTTGATGGTTTCAAGCAATTCATCATAATAGTCTTTGCCAAATTTAGGACCATTTTTCATTCTTTCTACATCTATTTTAAAACCCTTGATAATATAATCTTTTAAAACGTTTGTAGCCCATATTCTAAATTGTGTTGCTTTTTTAGAGTTCACTCGGTAACCTACAGCAATTATAGCATCTAAATTATAAAATTCTATATTTCTTTTAACTTCACGATTTCCTTCTCTTTGAACAACCGAGAAAATCTCGGTAGTTGTATTTTTATCCAATTCTTTATCTAAAAAAATATTTTTTAAATGTAATCCTATATTATCTTTAGAGCAATCAAATAATTCAGCCATACTTTTTTGAGTAAGCCATATCGTTTCATCTCTTAAAACTACATCTATATTTACATTTCCATCTTCAGTTTTATATAAAATAATATTACTTTCTTGCATTTTAAACTCCTTGATAAGAAAATTATACAATAAGAACGTTTGTTTGACAACATATTTTTTTAATCATTATAAAAATTGAATATTTAAATTTGCCTTACTTATTTTTATTTTCAGTTTGTTTTTGATTTCACAAGGAAAAGTTAATTGTTCTATGGTCGTTTTCGTAATGATTCACCTCCAGATATGAAAAAAGCCCATAACATCAAATGTTATGAACCTATATTCTTAAATCGCAAAGGTGCGACTTTCAACCTCTATGGTGGGCCTGGGAGGACTTGAACCACCGACCTCACGCTTATCAGGCGTGCGCTCTAACCACCTGAGCTACAAGCCCAACTTTTAAATCACTCTTAAAAGCTGTACTTCTACATTCTATAATATTTTTAGTAATAATGCAAGGTTTTTTTTGAATTTTGTGAGTTTTTTTAAAGAAGAACTATTATCTAACCTACTATCTCATCAATTAAATTAAAGTCATAATACTCTAAAGTAATAATAAGACTATTATATGGCTCTCCTATTGCCTTAGAATAATTAGATAAATCTAAACTAATTTGAGTAATATTATAATTTCTATATGATACTGTAATGGTATTATTGCCATCCTCTATATTAATATTATATTCACTTACTATATTTTGTAAACTTTTATTACTAATCACTTGTTGTTCTTCATCAAAGATTGATCCTTTAAGAATATTTTCTACTATTGCAGTATCAAAAAAATCAAATACAAAATAAGGTTTATCAGACTTAGTATATGTATCGGCATTTTTAATAAAAATATCCTTATCATTAATGTAATAGGTCCTTACATTTTCACCATCACTTACTATAAACTCTTCTTTATTACCATTCTTTTTACCATCATAAGTAATTACCCTATCATCAAGACTAACAGTATATTTATAAGCAAAATTATTATTATGTATTAATTCATACCCTTTTAATACTTCCCCATCATCTTGACTCATTTCATTATCATTATCTACTTTGATAGGATTATTATTAAGTCTAATAGATGATATAATAATAACGAATAAAATAGCATAAAAAACTAATATCAAAATAGCGCGGTATTGCTTATTAGAAAATAATTCTTTAATATTAAACTTTTTTTCTTGCCCCTCATTATTATCATTCATAACTAATCCTCATTAAATACTTTCCCTATCAACGTATTACTATCAATACCATTTAAATAATCTTTGACAGACATTCTTCTTTTACCTTCTACTTTAATTTCGGTAATAATTATTTCCCCATCTTTAGTAGATACCCCTATTCCATCATCATAAATACGTACAATTTCTCCACATTTTTTAGTAGTATAAATATTGTCCTTTATTCTAGAACAATATATTTTCATAACTTTCCCATCCAACATCGCATATGCAACTGGAAAAGGATTTAATCCTCTAATTTGATTATATATTTCTAAAGATGTCTTATTAAAATCAATTAATTCATCTTCTCTTTTAATTATAGGAGCATAAGTAGCCTTACTTTCATCTTGTTTAACAGGATTAATATTACCACTTACAATATCAGGAATGGTATCTAATAACAATTCTTTCCCTATAACACTCAATTTATCATGAATATCTCCTACCGTATCATCATTAGCGATTAATATTTCCCTAGTTGATATAATATCTCCAGTATCCATATGCTCATCCATATACATAATAGTAATACCTGTTTTAGCTTCTCCCTCCATAATAGCTCTATGTAGTGGTGCTCCGCCCCTAAACTTAGGAAGAAGGGAAGCATGTACATTAATACATCCATACTTAGGTAAATCTAATAATACTTTAGGAATAATTTGACCATAAGCACAAGTCACAATCATATCTGGATTTAATTTTACTATATCACTATAATCAGTCCTAATCTTTGCTGGTTGAAATACTCTAATATCGTGTGATAATGCTACTTCTTTTATAGGAGAAAACTTGATTTCGTGATCTCTACCTACTTCTTTATCTGGTTGAGTTACTACCCCGATGACATCATAATTTGCTATTAATCCTTCTAATACTGAAACACTAAATTCTGGTGTACCCATAAAAACTATTTTTATCTTATCCATCATTATCACCTAATGACATTATATTATAACTATTGCTTTTAAGCAAATAAAAAAGTTCTTAATTTAAGAACTCTTCTTTTACTTCTTCATCAATTTGTTTATTAACTTCTTCAGTATTTACTTCATCCTCTATAACATCCCATTCATCTTCTTCATCATCAGTAGCAATCTTTACTTTAGTATCTCCCACTATTTCAATACCTAAATCCTTTTCGATTGTGTAAACAATCTTACCGTCAACAATTTCCACCTTAGTACAACTAGGTTGCTTTAGACTTCTTACAATTATTTCCTCTTCACCATTAATATTAGTTTCATTTCGTCTAGGAACATTAACTTTTTCAATATAAGAATCCGTTTGTTTTACAACCTCTGTCTTGGTATCATTTTGACAAGAATACCAAATATTAATATCATAGCTACCTTCTACTGTAATAGTATCTCCCGTTTTATAACCTTTAAATGTATGATTAATTACCCAACAACCTAAAATAGTACTCGCTTCACAATTAGGAGTAACAGAAGAAGTTGTAGTAAATGTTTTCTTACCTTTTCCTATTACCGCTTTAGTAACTATTTCTTTAAAACTAGCCATAATCTTCCTCCTCATTCTAATGTATGCGAATTATGGCAATTTAGTTCAAAATTAAAATAACTTCCGAAGAAGTTATTTAAGTACTACTTTCTTTTATGAATAAAGTACCTTGTAATATATCCTAAGAATATTGCATAAATAATGACATATATCCACATTAAGATATCATTAAATATCCCACTGGAATAATGATTAATAATTGCCGCAATAGACTCTGGGAAATATTTACCGATAAGACTCTTTAATTCAGGAACATTAACATTATATTTAATAAAAGTTAATATTCTTAAAAATATATCAATAATGGCTGTTGCGTATACAAAACTAGAGAAATTTCTAAAGAAGAAAATTACTACAGCTAACAATATTAATACAATAATTAAATCTACGTACATCTTAACCACCTCTTATTATATAGATAACTATATCACAAAATTAATAATTCGTAAATATGCGTTTATTGGTTTATTTTTACTACTCCTCTTTTAAAATATAAGTATAAGTTTTACCTAAGATATTAAAATCTATATATATGGCACTAGCATTAGAAATTTCTTTTTTTACTTCATAATATACCGCATCATTTATATATTGGGGGGTAATATTAGCAATAGGTACTTCTTGATAATAGTAATTATCTCCAACTTTATAACGAATATGTCCCACACTAGAAATTAGTTTATCAGCCAAAGCTTCATTATAAGTATCTTCATCTATAACAACATTAAATTGTAATCGCATAACCATCATATTTTGCGTAGGATATGCTTTAGGTGCTATATAATCAGTAAAGGTATAGCATATATCCATGCATTGTTGATATTGATACTGGAACCTATCTTTTAATTCAAAACTAGTAATAGTAATACTGCTATCATTTAAAATAGTTCCAGAGAATACTAATGGTTCATTTAATTTTACTTCATTCACTTTATCCCCTTCGCCTATAATGGTATTAATAGGTTTTAAAGCAACTTTGGCTAAATTATAGATGCGCTCCCCATTTACCTGTTTATATCCTATCATATATTCTAATTGTTTTTTATTAGTTTCATACTTTTTATCGACTTGAAATATTATCGCTATAATATCTTCTTCACCAGGTAATAAGTCTATTTCGCTTCGCCCATCTCCAAAAATACTAAATTGATTATAAAACTTCGAAGTTGCATCGTAAGATATTTTAGAACTAATTCTTAATCTAAATCTATCAATATTAATACTTTTTTCTTCCTTAGAGGTATTTTTAATATAGATTCTACTAACAGTATAGGTATATTTATTAGAAGTAATATCGCTACCAAAACTATCAGTATTCATTTGATAACTCTTAAGGACTTTCATAGTAATACCGTTAGCGCCAAACGACTCTTGCTCTTTATATATTTTGTTTTGAACATATTGAATGTTGTATAATACCAGCCCTACTACTATCATAATAACTCCCATAGCAGCTAGGATTATGGCTTTATTTTCTTTATACACATATAAGATAATTCTTCCTCTTCTACGAAAACGTGTTTTTACATCATTAGAATCAATATCGATATCAAGTTCCACTTCTTCATTATCACTAGATGAAACATTTAATTCCATTAAATCTCTTTGAAAATTAAACTTTCTTATATTGAACCCTGTCGCTCTAACAATGGCCATAATTAAGAAAGGAATTTGTCCTAAATATAATACATATAATATATCTCTAGTAATTTGCAATTGTAAAACATCAATTCTATTAAATGTAATATTTTGCAATACACTACTAATATAGATTAAGCCAATCGATAAGGCAATATAATAAAGAACAATAAGGACATAGTACTTTAATGGCTTATCTTTAAAATACATTAAAAAGAAAATCACAATACTTATAGCAATCGCTGCAATAATAGCAATATACAAATAGCTAGGAATATATGTACTATTTAAATTATCAATAGTCTCATATGTTCTTAAATCCAAATACTCATTGAAAAAGGATAAAACTAGATGGGTTTTATAAAAAATATAACCCAAGATTACTGCTAAGATAAAATGAATAAACTTGAAATATTTTATTAAAAAAGCATATGGTTTTCTTAATATCATAATCTTATCCTCCCTATTATTTAGTATATATTATTTAGTCTTAAAAAAAAAGAAAAATAATAATTATTTTTCCCCAATTTACAATTAAAAAGTGCTTAATCAATATAAGCACTGTAAATGTTTTGATAATTATAATTGAACTCATTATTACTAACTAATTCTTTTAGGCCATACAAATCATAACGATATAATAAATCATTATGAATAAAGTATATATTGTCATTAATAACCCTTACCTCTTTAATATCATCAAATTTAAATAAGTATACTTTTTTACTTAAATCCTTTTTATAAACTTTATAAAACTCATTATCACTATTATAGTAATAATAATACCTACTAGATTCAAATGCTTCTTTATAATTATCTGCAATTGGATATTGAACAGTAAATTTTATATTATTATTAAAAAACTCATAAATGTTTTTATTAGTCCATTTCCCATCGTAATATTTCGCATTATTTTTCTTATCACTAACTACTTCGTATTTGGCCTTTTTAGGGTCAATCTGGTATTGAATTAAATTACTTTTATCAAAAAAATATAGTTTATTATCTACAATACCATTTATATAAATATTAGTTGATAATTTACTAGGAATACTTATTTCTTTAGTTTTTTCTTTGATAATATCAATAACCATAAGTCCTTTATATTCTGGTAAGTTTTCATATTTAGGTAACACATAATATTTATCTACTAAAATACCTAATTCATTATTATAAATATCGTACTGAGCAAATTTAATTGTACTGTTACTTTTGTTAGTGAGTTTAACTAAATGATTATATTCATATAATAAAATTATTTCGTTATCTTTAAAATTGTCACTATAGACATTATTACCATTAACTGTAGTAATTTTTTGGGAAGAGATATATTTATCTTTATTAAAATTATCAATAGTGGATACAAATTCTGATAAATCATATTGATCTTTGATACTATTATATGAGTATTGCTTATTATCTAAATTGCAAGTAATTAATGGTTCTTTATTTAATTTAATATACACTGGAGAGATACACATTAAATCATCTTTTTCATATATTTTAATATCATTAATAACTTTCTTTTGCTTATTAAAATCATTATCATTATCGAAGACAAATTCTCTACCATCGATGTTAACTTTAAAGTAATAATATTCGCTGTCCTTTTCTTTAGAATATTCTTCATGAATATTAATTGTTTTATTATCAATACTTAAAGAATAGTCTATCTTATGTTTATTTTTAAACAAATTAACGCTAAACTCTAAAACTAATATTATTATTCCTAATATAAGAGTAAATTTAATTATTTTTTTCACAAATATCACCTCATCTTTGTGATTATATTGTTACTTTAATTATAACAAATGTAAAAAATATCGACAATGTTTTTCCCAAAGAAAAATAGCTGCTTTAGCAACTATTTAATTTTTGTTATTATCACGACTAGGATATAATTTTTTCTTTTCTAACATATAAGAAGAGATTGCTGTTTCAATATCATCAAGAGCGCGCTTATCGATATTAGACAAAGTAACAAACTCTTTAGCGGTATCAATGTATACCTTACCCCAAATAATATTAGATAATACTTTTAAATCATTAAACATATCAGGAGTAATACTGTCAATAAAGTAACCAAACAATACTCTTTTTCTTCCTATAATAATGCGCTTATCCGTAAGAGCAATGACAGCTGTTGAGAAAATATCTAAAGAACTATGACACTTTTGAGCAGCGAAAGCATAAATGACTTTTTCATCAGGGTTAACAAACTTATCAACCACTTTAGAATTAGCCTTAATTCGCCATGCAATACTCATTGGATATTTGTGTTTAAATTCTTTAACGTAATCATATACTGTCTTCATAACTATTCCTCAACATTCATATATTGACTAAGAAAAGCTACTAAATCATCTAAATCTATTTCGCCAAGATTCATATCAACTAATTTTCCATTTTGGACTAAAAGGATAGTTGGTGTTAAAACTCCACTGTTTCGTTCACCATATCTTTCTACTTGAACATCACCATAAAGCTCATAAAGTTCATCGGCTTCATCCATAGAAAGATTATTTGTATTCAAATAATTAACAACTACATCATATTCATTGACCAAACGGTTCATGATTGGTTTTTGATTAATACAATGTGGACAAGTTGGACTTGCTATATAAATTAGAGATACTTCTTCACCATTTAATAACTCTCTATACTCGTCCATGCTAATTTGCGTAAGCTCTTTCACTACATTACAAGCTTTGCAATTTTTTAATTCTGGAATAACATACGCTAGTCCAAAAACAATAATTAAAGATAATACAATAATTACCGCGTTTTTAATTTTATCAATATTAATTTGTGTCTTTTTACTTTCCTTTTTCATAAATTTACCTCCTAATATATTCATTATAACATAAAAAGCCTTTCTATTACTATGTTTTTAATATAAAAATAAAATTTGATAATAAATTATCCCCTTTTCCTTAATTTCTACCCGTACTGTACTTATTTTTATTTTATCATATTTTAATTTGCTTTATTTAATCTAATTTATAATGTCATTTATTTGCATATCCTATTTTTACTGTTATATCTAACATATCATAAAAATACATAGCCTTAAAAAGCTTTTAATAATATTATAGGAAAACTTTGCTACAATAAAAAAGATATAAATATCGCATAATAATGAAAATCTCTAATATACTGAATTGGAGGGCGAAATATGATTACTGTGGGAATACCTAATGCCTTACTCTATCACCAATATCACACATTATGGATTAATTTCTTTAAAGAATTAGGCATAGATACTATCGATAGTGGTAAAAGTAATAGTCAAATTCTAGAAAACGGATGCAAATATGCCCAAGATGAAGCATGTCTATCATTAAAATTATATCTAGGGCATGTCCACGAATTAGTTGGTAAAGTAGACTATATCTTAGTTCCTAGAATAGTAAGTAGGAAAAAACATGAAAAATCATGTACTAACTTTTATCTTCTATATGATTTAGTCCAAAATACTTTCAAAACTAAAATATTAAACTATAATATTGATGCCGAAAAAAATATCACCGAAATGGATGCTTTTATAAAGATGGGTAAAGAGTTAAATAGAACCCCTAATGAATGTAAAAAGGCATATTTAAAAGCCAAAGAAATGGAAAGCGTGGAACTAGATAATAAGATAAGAAAACAATTATTTAATCTTAAAACAAGTGACCCTAAAGTCTTAGTAGTGGCCCACTCTTACAATTTATATGATGAATTAATTGGCGTACCTATTACCAATTTTCTTAAAAAGAATAATATCAAAGTATTATATTCTGATCTTTATGATCACTTAAAAACTGACTATGACTGTAGTGAAATTAGTAATTCTATTTACTGGACTGATAATAAAGAATTAATGGCCTCCATCAATCATTATAAGAAATATGTTGATGGCATTATTTTAGTGACTACTTTTCCTTGTGGGCCAGATTCTCTAGCTAATGAAATGATTATGAAAAAAGTTAGAGATATTCCAATAGTAGCGATTACTATTGATGAATTGAATAATGAAAGTGGTCTTATTACTAGATTAGAGAGTTTTATCGATATTATTTTAATGAGGCGAGGTATCACTAATGGATGAAAAAATAGTAAGTTTTCCCCACTTAGGTAATTATTATGTACCAATTAGTTATTTGTTAAAAAGATTATTAAAAGTAAAAGTTATGCCTAGTCCTACTATTACGAAAAGGACTTTGGAATTAGGTAGTAAATATAGTCCCGAATCGGTATGTTTGCCATTTAAGTACAATTTAGGTAATTTTATTGAAAGCCTAGATGCTGGTGCCAATATTTTAATGCAAGCAGGAGGAGGATGTCGCTATGGATATTATGCAGAAGTACAAAAAACTATTTTAGAAAATCTAGGATATAATTTTGAATTTTATTCTTTGGTAAATAGTGATAAGTTTACCGTTAAGTACCTATATGATACTTTTAAAAGTATAAATCCTAAATTGTCTTTTATCAAGTTTGGCTACACTACTCTTCTTACGCTATTGATGATTAACTATATGGATAATATTGATGACTATATAAGGAAAAATATTGGCTTTGAGGAAGAAAAGAATAGTTTTGTTAATCTAAATAAAAAAATGTTATCTTCCTTTACCAAGTGTCATACTTTTACTGGTCTTACTATAACTTATTGGAAATATAAAAGAAAGTTTAAAAAATTAAGGGTTAATAAACCTAAGAATTGTATGAAAGTAGGTATTATTGGCGAACTTTATACTTCAATGGAACCACATTCTAGTTATTTTATTGAGCAGGAATTAGCGAAAATGAATATTGAAGTTAAAAGATTTACTAATGTTACTTATTTGTTAATAAAAAAGCGCCATCAAACGAAAAAGATGTTACGGTATATGAAAGATTATGTTAAATACCCAATTGGAGCGGATGGACTGGATAATATTTATCGAGCTAAAAAGTTGATTGATGAAGGATATGATGGATTAATTCATATTAAGCCTTTTGGTTGTACACCGGAAATTGGAGCAATTCCTATCATTAAAAAAGTATGTAGTGATTACAAAATGCCTATTATCTTTTTCTCGTTTGATACCCAAACGGGGGAAGAAGGCATAAAAACAAGATTAGAAGCATTTTATGATATGTTAAAAATGAAAGAAGGCGACATTAAATGATTAAGTGTTCATTAGGTATCGATATTGGTTCTATTTCCACTAAAGGAGTTATTATTGATATGGATAATAATATTATCAAAAGTGCTTATATCGAAACCAAAGGTAATCCGATTGGGGCGGTCAAAGAATTATTATCCATATTAAAGGAAGGATTTAATACCGAAGAATACCGCATCGTCCATATTGGTACGACAGGAAGTGCTAGAAAGTTAATTGGAACTATTCTAGGAGCTGGTATTGTTAAAAATGAAATTACAGCTCATGCGGTTGGTACTATTTCCAAATACCCAGATGTTAGAACTATTTTGGAAATTGGTGGTCAAGATTCCAAAATAATATTAATTGAAAATAAGATTGTGACCGACTATGCCATGAATACTTTATGTGCAGCCGGAACAGGAGCTTTTTTATCTAGCCAGGCCAAAAGATTAGGAGTAGATGTCAAAGATTTTGGAAAAATTGCCCTATCCTCTACTCATCCTACTAAGATTGCAGCACGGTGTACGGTCTTTGCCGAGTCGGACTTAGTTCATAAAGCTGGTGCTGGATACAAAAAAGAGGATATTATAGCCGGTCTATGTTATAGTGTAGCTAATAATTATTTGAATAATGTTGGTAAAGGTAAAAAGATAATACCCCCTATCATTTTTCAAGGTGGCGTAAGTAAAAATGTTGGTGTTCAAAAAGCTTTCTCGGATATCTTAGGCGAAGAAGTAATCGCTATCGAAAATGGACATCTAATGGGGGCATTAGGTATCGCTATTTTAGCTAAAGATAGTATGGAACAAGACTTTAACTTTAATGTTATCAATATTAATTTTGAAACAAGAGGTATCGAATGTGAGCAATGTCCTAATCACTGTGAAATTATTTGTATCAAAAAAGATAGCAGGCTGATAGATGCTTGGGGTAATAGATGTGAAAAGGGATTATCAAAACTAAATATTTAAACAAAAAAAATAGGAAAACCTATTTTTTTATTAATATTAATCTTCGAAAAAGTCATCAAAGAACTTATTATCATCAATTTCATCATCCAAAGTAATAGTAGGTACTTCTTTTGAATCAGTAGATGATATTACATCTGGTTGATCTGATGGTGTAGTTGGTAATACTTTAGACTCTTCCGCTGGTACGGTATCTTCTTTTACATCTAACGTTTCAATAGATGAAGTCTCTATTTCATTTGAAGAGTTAATAATAGGTTCTACTGAAGGTGAAGGAACAACTTTATCTTGCTGGTTAATAATAGGAGCGGAATCAATATGACTACTGGTTTCAGTAGGTATCGTAGTTGGTGAAACCTTAGTAGTATTTTCTTCAACTATAGCCTCACTCTTAATAGGTGCTGGTTCTGGTTGAACAACTTTTGGCTCACTTTCTTTAGCCTTCTTTTCCTCTTCCTCTATCTCAGCAATCTTAGCATCAATCTTCTTAATCAAATCATCCATATTAAGATCTGATCCTGGGTTATTTCTAGGCATCATACCAGGCATAGGTCCACCCATTCCAAAATTGTTATTAGGTATGCCTTGACCAAACATACCACTAGGCATTCCTCCCATTGGTGGGAAGTTAGACATCATGCCGCCACCATTAGGAGCACCACCATTATCCATCATTTCTTTAATCTTTTGTTGTCTTTTTTCTTTTACAAATTCTCTAACATCGAATACGGCGACTGGTCTTTTAACTCTTTCTGGATAATCAACAGGTCCATATTTTTTACCCCAGTCAATTTTGAAATCTGGTGTAAATGATGTTTTGAATGGTTGCATACGCATCTTTAATACAATCTGATCAAATTGTTTCATTCTTTGTAAATCACTGATTGTAACTAATGGTGTTGAAGCGGTTTTATCATCTTTTTTGGACTTAACTTCACCACATAGTTTACTAATTTCTTCTAGAGCTGCTAACTCGGTAGAAATTAAATAAATTAAGTTACCACAGTTACCTTTAATAGTTTCAGCATTTTGTTCACCATATACTTGTTTTAATTGAGCAAAGTTCTGAATAATCATTGTAAAACGTATTTGTCTAGAACGCGCTGCTGTAATCATCGTTGTAACATCCTTTAAAGGTGGCATATTAGCAAACTCATCTAGTAGGAAGTTAGTACGTACAGGTAATTTACCATTATTAGATTGAGCAACATCTATTAATGTTTCATAACATTGTTTAACGAAAATTGTTGCTAAGGAATGGTACGTCTTCTTTTCATCTTGAATGATAATGAAAACAGCTGTCTTTTCCTTACCAATTGATTCAAGTTCAAAATCACTATATGAAAGCATCTCTGATAAGTTTTCACGTGATGAAAATAATTTTATTTTTTGTTTAAATACGGCAATAATACTTCCCTTTGTCTCACTAGGTGCCATAATAGTACCACTTGCATTAACGTAAGCCGGACTATTAGGATCTTTCATATTAAAGTATTCTTTTACATAAGTTGAAGAACCGCATTTATCTTCACCTACAGTGGTTGTTAAACTAATACTGTTAATATTAATTTTGTCTTCTGTAGTATCTTCAAACATACCTAAGGCAAGTCCAGAGAAATAATCAGCCGATGTCTTTTCCCAGAAAGGGTCAGCATTTCCATTATTCTCTTCATATAGAATATTTAATGCTAAGTCATCTAATAATTCAATTGCTTTATCTTGGTTACCACTTTTATATAATCTATAAGGAAGGGTTAATGGGTTCCAAGCGTTTCCTTTTTGAGGATTACGGAAGTTAAGAAGAATAATATTGTACCCATTAGCTTTTAACATACTTCCAGTTTTTTCATATAATTCACCTTTAGGGTCAGTACAAATCATGGATTCACCCTTTTTGGCAAGTACTTTTATTGTTGGTAAAATCGTTGACTGGGTTTTACCACTACCAGTCGCACCAATTACTAAGTTATGTGACTCACCGTCATCAACCCATAATTCACCATTTTTACTAATCAAAGGAATACCAGCATAATCAGAATGACTATCTGAAGGATGAACACACTTTAAAACTTTCTTCATTTCCTTTTCTTTAGCCCATCTACTATATCCTTTATCTTTCTTGTTTAGAGTTATTCCAACTCCTTCTTCTCTTTCAAAAAAGTAAGATGATACACTTAAGAATAATGCCACCAATGCTACAACATAGAATAATAAAGTAGTAAATATATACTGGCTACTAAAAGCAGGTATAGGATTAAGTCCCGCTAATCTTCCCTCTGATGCTAACATTGGTAAATTAACTACTCCAAGTGCTACCACATACAAAAGAAAAATAGCAAATAACACGAAAATTAACACATCACGTGGTTCAGCCCTAAATTTAAGTTTCATTATATTCCTTCTTTCAAACTTTTATCTCATAACTATTTTACAATATTTTATCATAAATTACTAGAATAATTTATGGAAACTTCGTAAACTAATACTGCTTTAATATCAAAGGTATATTGATTACCATATTGGTCAACAATTATATACCTATCATTACGACCATTAGATTGAATTGTATATTCTTTTATATAAGATGACGATATCATATCTAAATGATTATTTACAAATTCCAAAAAGTTAGAATAACTTTCAAATTGATCTTTGGTATCTGTTAATAATAACTGATATGCTTTTTCAGGATTAGTAATTAATTTATCTTTAAAATCTATAAAGTATCTTTGAATCAATACCTCAGTTGTCACATTAACCACTTGAAATTCATTATAAAAATATGTGCCATTATCACTAGAATCATCATCTTTTTGTTCATTTGGAAACAAATAGTTTCTTAACGATAATGCTCCTAATCCTACTATCGCAATAATTAATGTACATATGATAACTTGTTTAAATAAATTATTGTGCATCGATAATCACCTCTACATCTTTAGGAATTACCGAATAAGTATGTGTCTTAAAATCCAACATAATAATTAGACTATAACTAGTTCTATTACCAGTATAATCTGTATCTATATTCATACTTGAAGTTAAATATCCTTTAACATAGTATGTGTTTTTATTATCTCTATCTTCCAAAATTTTCTCTGCTGTAAAGCTATTATAATCGCCAAGATTTTTATTGTTAGCCAAAGCATTGTTTATAGTAATACCATTATCATTGCGATATTTTTTATCAATTAAATTATACACAGCTGTAGTATCTTTAGCTTGTAAAACTTGAATATATTTATTAACACAATTTTCTACAGTAAAGAAGATATTAGGACTTGTTACATACTCTAGTTTTACTTCTTCTGAATCTTTATTAACATAATTAGATAAAAATAATAATCCCACAAAAATAATTAATGATATAGTTATAGCAAATATAAATATTTTAAAAGATGTCTTATCCATATTATCACCTTTTTATTCTTTTGTTATTTTACCAATTTTGCACATCATAGTATTTAATTGGTTGACCATCAATATAGCTAAGTGGATCATAGTTATAGTCGCCATTGATAAACAATTCATATTCCTCAGCTCTTCTTAATTTAGACAAATAGTTTTCTTGTGATCTACCATCTACTGTTATCTTACTATAACTACTCATTACCTGCCATAAAGAATCTATATCTTTTCTTGAACCATATGCATTTACCACTTTCTCACCAGCATCATCACCACAATCAATCATTAAACTTAATAAAGCATCGTATTGATTGCTGGTAACAGTAATATTATTATTAGCAATATAAGAATTTAGTAATGCTTTGGTGTGGGAGACAATCGATTCAAATATTTGATCAACAATATCCATTGGTATTAGGCTTCCATTTTGGACAGGGGTATTATATATATCGGTATGTAACTGATTACCATTTTTATCAACCATTACGATACCATAACCTACCTCTAAAGATCCATCATTAGTGGCATATACAACATAGTTATCACCGTTTACATAGCTACCAGAAGTACCACCTTCGATAGTTTTAATCCATTCATTTAATTTATTGGCACTAGGTCTAGGTTCTGTTACACTGACATATTGTAAAGGGTCTACTCTAAAACTAGAACTACTACCTCCCGAATATACTTCAAAGTGAAGATGAGGACCAGTCGAATTTCCAGTATGTCCTACTTTACCGATTATTTGACCTTGTTCTACAACATCGCCAGCCATAACGGTAATGGAACCTTTCGCCATATGAGCATACAAAGTATATTCACCATTCCCATGATCAATTTTAACATAATTTCCATATCCACCGCCATCATTGTTACCATAGGCATTACCAGAATGGTCATTATATTGCGTTTGCGAATAAGAGGTAGGATATACAACTACTCCCGATTTAGCAGCTATAACATTATAATAATTAACTACTCCTCCACTAGGAATATCTATACCTCCATGAAAACTTCTATTGCCATCAATATTACGCCAACCATAATTAGAACTAAGACCTGTCAAGGCTGGCTCACCAGAAGCTAAACGTTTCCCACCTACTACAACCTCTTCCATACTTCCAATCGGCCACCAAAAACTATCATTATTATAATTATTAAGACTTATATTAGTAGCTTCATCACCTAATAAAACATAATAATACTCATATATACTATCGATAATTTCATCTATTTTTTTAATATTTTCGCTAGTATTATCATCTTTATTAATCATATATTCATTATAAAAATCAAAAATAAATCCCTCATCAATTAAATTCCAATAATAAGCACTACCACTATTATCATCATCATAATTTCCTTGTTCAATTGATAAAGTATAAGTTTGTCCTTCCATATCAGATACACAATTATAATTAGCCTCACCATTTAACCAATCATCATTACTAGCTATTTTCCTAATATTAGAAGAATCGTATTCACAAGCTGTATTGGTAATTAATTGATACTTGACTAGCATCTCCACTTTGGACTTTAAATAATCAATATCAATAGATGATTCTCCTTCTAGATTATAACCAATTAATGTTGCAAGAATTAAAGTTTCATCTATATCAGCACGATAACTGTATTTCGATGCTACATCCTTTATTTCTTCTTCTAAGCTATCAAAAACACTAAAGTCAGAAAAAGCACTTCTACCAAAAAGAAGAACAAATATAATCATGATTAAAAGTAATGGTAAAAATAACAAAGGAAGGTATTTTATTAAAGATTTAGTTACTATAACTTTAACCGCATTTATAGTTCCTTCACTTAAACTACTAGCATTACTAGCGACATTTAAAGCCTCATTCCCTGTTTCTGTATTTAAAATAGCATCAGTTGCTGCTTCTGGAACGCCATATGCTGCTGCCCCTTTTTTTATTCCTTCCTTTAGGACTGTTTTTTTAGCTTTATTTTTTATGTTAGTAGGATTGCTATTTTTAATATTTTTGGTTTTAGAATCCTTACTATCATTTTGAACATCACCATTATCACTACTTTTATTATTTTCTATACTAGGAACATCATTTTTACTAGAAATAACACTTTTATGGTTATTATCATTAGATATACCATGATTAAAAGAAGGTAGTGTATTATTAGCATTACCATTCAACTTTTCATTTCGTAAATTTTGATTGTTATTTGAATTATCTGCCATAATATCACCACCTTACTTAATTAACTATATATTATAGTCCTCCACCACTACCAAATGATGCCAACTCATCTGGAGTTACAATAATGTTAATACGCATACGCCTATTTCCACATACGAATAATGCTTCTCCTTGTGAATATTGTTTAATACTTTCTTTTTCATTATCATTCAAATCAACCAATTTTGCTAAATCCTCAGTTGCCTGTTTCTTTAATCCCATGATTATATAATAAGATGCATTATCGAAAATAGCCTTACCTTGGGTAATAACACTTGGATTAGCAAAGTCACTTGGTTGTTGTGTGATAATAATTGACCCTGTATTATATTTACGAGCACGACGTTGTACTTGAGCTAGGAAGTCAGCTCCTAACGTATTGTTATCACCTAACAATACATGGGCTTCATCAACCATTAAAATGGTATCTAATTCACGATTTAAACATAATCCCCATGCATACTTTAATATATTAAAGAATAACGCATTTCTAATATTAGCTTCAGCATTCATAAGTTCCTTAATATTGAAAGTAATAAAGTCACTATTATGAGTTATAGTAGTGTGACCATCGAAATAATATTTTAAATCATTTGTTAATGGTCTTACTTTTAATTCTAGGCGTTCCATAATATCTTTTTCATGAGTATGATCAGTCATGGACATTAATCTACCTTTTATTGTTGCATATACATCAGAGAATGTTGGATAATCATTAGCTCCATAGTTATAGAAATCTTTATCAAAATCTATTCCAAAACGACGATATGTATCTTGAACCACTTCACTAAATAGCGTTAAAACATCTTCTTCAATTGATGGATCATAATATTTCATAAAAGCTTTTAAGAATTGTAAAGTACGAGTAAGTACTGTATATCCAAGTCCTTCTTTAATTTCATCTTCATCAGCATCGATTACTATTTGTAAAGGGTTAATCATTCCAAATTCTCCACCTTTACCTAAGTCAATAGTGTCGCCCCCAAAAGCTCTTGTCATATCTTCAAGTTCATTTTCTGGGTCAATAGCTACTATTTGAGCACCATTTCTTATATGTCCACGAAGTAATAGTTTAGCTGCTGTTGATTTACCACTTCCAGATGTACCTAAAAGTATTAAGTTAGCATTATTTCTATTATTTTCTTTTTTGATTTTATATAAGAACTGGTTAAATAGAATAACTCCACCAGAGAAATCTACACCAAGTAATGTTGATAATCCTGGATCTTTAATACTATCAAAGATGAATGGATACATAGCTGCTATAGTAACAGATGGTATTGGTGTACCTATTCTATCTTCAATATCTTGTTTAGGGAAGATTGGAATAATTGATTTCAATACCTTCTCTTGTTCAAATCTTAATGCAACAGCCTTTAATTCCATCGCATCTAAATAGTTTTTAACGTTTGTTTTCTTTAATTCTAAATCTTCTTTAGTATCAGCTGTAATCATAATATGCATCTGAAAATCGAAGATTCTCGCTTGACTTCCAGCAAGCATAGTTACGAAATATTCTAATGATTCATAGTCTAATCTTATTCTCTCTTGAATCGTACGGTCCTTTTCTTCTTGATATCTAGTTTTTAATTCAGCAATTTGCTTATTTAACATTTTAGATACTGTTGAAAATGGTACTGGTATATGTTTTATAACAACCTTAATACCAGGCATGGTAGTTAATGTTGATAAATATCCTGGAGAGATAAACTTAGGGTATGAAATAACGGATAATAGGGTTGCATATTTATCACTGATAAAGAAGTCACTATATCCAAAGCTAAGTCCTTTAGGAGCAATTTGTGATTTAAAATTCATTGAACTCATGCTACCACCACCGTTCCAAACTCTGTCGTTTGACCACCATTTAAGAAATTATCTAAAATAATTCTCAAATCTTCATTACTTGTTTGACTAGCCATTAAGCCACAAGCAGATAAAGAATTAATCAACATTCTAATTCGTTTTTGAATTAAATCTAAGTTACCTTCTTTAAATAGAATGTAATATTCTGTATCAACAACATTATTATTCATAAAATTATTTCCTTTTTGTATATCTTCAGTTATCAATTTTCTAATTGCAGGGGAACTAGTTTGATTATACAAAACTTGTAGCTGTGACATATAAATTGAAATATCGACCGGTCTATCAGCTACCACTAACCAAAATTCAAAATCAATTTGGTTATAAAAATTCTTTAAGTTATTTAGGACTGCAGCCTGTGAATCTTCATCCAAAATAAAGATATTTCTAGGAGCGATTTTAACTCCCGTTACTTTTAATTGATTATCCAATATAATCATACCATTAGTAATAGTTTGAACAGGAACCCAGTCCTCAGTATACTTACTATTTGCTACGTTCTTCTTCGCCATAATTATTACACCAACCTTTCCAATAATATCTTTGCCTATTAACAAAGAAATACTTATACATATTACTTATAAATACCAATACGTTATGCTGATAAGGAATTGGTATTACTAAAAATCCAGTAATAGCGACTGGTGCCAAAACACCAATAGCAACCATCCAATTGGTCAGCATTCCTTGAAATATTAATAATAATAGTAATGTTATTCCAGCCCCAGTACCAAAGATTGCTAAATCAATACCTCGGAAAAATCCTAATATTAATTTACCACGATTAGCATTTGCCGGAATCAAATAATTGTTTTCCACCTAATATCACCTTTTTCCTTTCTTCTTTTTTATTAACGAACAGTTCTATCAACTTGACCTTTTTCAGGGTTAAATTTACCTTTGGCTTTATATTGATCTCTAGTAATTATACCATCTTTATAATCTTTTTTAGCATCTTTCATGTCTTTCTTATAGTCACCAGCAAAGCTTCTGCTTAGACCATAGGTATCTCCAGCCTTATTAGCTTTTTCATAGTTCTTAGTAGCAATGGTAGAAGCTGCTTGTGTTTTGGTAACAATTTGTAAAGCTTCATCTCTAGTAATTGAATTACCTTGTAGGTCTGTAAAGTCACCAGTCGTCATACCAGCCTGGAATCTATGTTCAGCTTCAGCAGCAAGAGCTTGCATAGCAATCATATTATCTTTAGCTTTAGCAAGAGTATCATCATTTAAGTTAAGCTTACGAGCAGAACGTCTAAGCTGAGCTTGCGTAGCTGACTTTTGCACAGCATTTAAAATACCACTCTTAGCTTTAGAATCACCAGTTCTAGATTGCAAAGCCGCATCGCCTGCTGTACTCCATGCGCTAGCTTTCTTACCAGTCATACCGCCTTGCCATCCAGTATTAATTCCAGTTGCTAACCCAGTCATCGCTCCTCTTAATCCTCTTCCAGAAATAGCACCAGAAACAAGTCCTGTAGCTCCTCCAGTAACCGCACCAGTTATAGCAGCCAAGCCACCGCTTGTATCTTTATCATGTTTAATACCAAGAGCATCTTTAACAAAGTTAGGTGCATCTTTAGCAAACATTAACAATGCTATAATGAAAATAACAAATAAAATAGGATTATTAGGGAAAGTTCCCGGATCAAACAACTCATTTCTAGCTAGAGATGATAAAATCAATAACATGAAATAAACGATTCCTAAACGAATGAATATATCAAAAAAAGTAGAAATAAGTAATTTTATCCAAGCAGCAAATGCCCCATTTTTGGATGATTTTGGATCAATATAACTTATTATAGGAATTGGTGCAATCATTTCTAGAATAAACATTTTAAATACACGCATTCCAATTTTTAAAACCATACTAATTAATATAATACATATCACAACACCTGCTATTAATGCCCAAACGTAATTAAAGTCATACGTATATATACCATTTTTATGATCACTATATTTATCCATCATATCATTAATACTAGTTATAGCAGGAGGCCTGTCCTCTGGACTCAAAGATTCTGATGGTCTAAAGAACGCTCCTAATGCTGATGTTGCAATTAAATCAGCATTATCATGAACTGTATCAGAATTATCAAGTGGTTGATTTAAAATTATTTTAGGCAATACCGGAACAAATTCAGATTGAATCCTGCTTAACAGTGGAAACAAAAGAGGAAGTAGAATAAGTAACACTAACATGGTTACCGTTCTACTAACTAATTTTGATGCTCCTTTTTCTTTATCAGTTAAGCTCTCCGGATTTACCATATATTGTAAAAGAGAAATAATAAGTTTAAAGGTCATAAATATTCCTAAGAAAACATAAATTTTCATATATATATCTTTTACCATACCAGTATTAAGTTCAATTGAAGCTAAATCAAATATGCTTTGCATTATCCATTCAACAACAGAATAAATAGAATAGTTTAAACCAGCAAAGAGACCTCTAAAAATAGTAACCCACCAATGTTCTTCCATAGTCAAACACCTCCTATTCTATTCCACATAAAGGATCATCGACTAGATTGATATTGTCTTTAATACCAGGCATATTTAGTACAGTACGGACAATTAAAGGTATGAAAAAAATAGCAACAGCTGCAATACATCTTTTAACAAATTTACCAGTTGCCTTCTTTAACCCATCCTTATCATCACTTAAAACTACACTACCAAAATCAACAGATCCTAATACCAATAATAAAATAGGTACAATTAACCTAATAATATTAATAGCATCTTGTATCATATCATAAGCCCCTTGTGTCAATAATCCATTGCAACTAGCAGCATGTACAGGTTCTATTATTAATACAATAATCAAAGTCAATACACTTACGATTAATATATTCTTATTTTTAAGCATAACAAACACCCCATCGCTTAATAATCACTGTTATTATAGCACAAAAAAAGTAATAACAAAACATTTTTTATATATTTCACTTTGAAAAAGTCAATTTTAGTCAAAAAAG
>CANQGH010000011.1 GCA_947601845.1 uncultured Bacilli bacterium
ACCTTACATTCTTATTATAATATATTTTTATCTAAATAAAAAGACTGTTTTCAAATTTTACTTTGTCAACAGTCTGAGAAATACTATTCGTGTAGTATTTCTTTTATTTTTTTATAATTATAATAAGTTATATATATACAACTAATACTAATACCTAATATAAGCCCCCATATACCAATTCTAAAAGCGGAAAAAGTTAATAAGGATAAAGTCCTTATACACATACCAATTATCGTTGTATTCATGTTTATTTTGCTTTTTCCCATAGCATCTAAACTAGAGGATAAGGGAGACTGAATATATTGAATTAAGCATATAGGGGCAAGAAATCTAATATAATTAATTCCTTCATTAGTATTATATATTAATTTTAAAGGAATACTAGGAATTAACTCAAAGATGATAGTGACAGGTACTCCAATTAATAAAGAAAACATTATCGCTTGTTTTATTTTCCTTATAATATATTTTTTATTGTTATTAGCAAAAGCTCTACTAACAACTGGTAATAAAGCTTGCGATATAGCGTTAGTAAAAAAGGATGGTAATAGTAATAATGGCATAACGTAACCATTAATAATTCCATATTCTCTTACAATAAAAGAATTAGAATAACCAACTTTTAAAAGTACAAATGTTAATACAATAGGTTCAATAAAATACCCAATCGATCCTATTATTCTTCCTCCAGTAGTAGGAAGAGATATATTTAATACGGCCTTTAAGTTATTGGGATCAGGTTTAATATCTTTTTTTCGTAATTTAAATCTTTTCGGTAGAAAAATAAATAAAACAATTGATGCTGATAATTCACTTATAACATTTACTAAGATTAATCCTGATACAGCATATACTAAATTTTTATCTAATAAATGGGGAATAGTAATCATAATTAAAGTAAGTCTTACAATTTGCTCGGTAATATTAGAAAGAACATGTGGTAACATTCTTTGTTTTCCAAAGAAATATCCTCTTAAAATACTAGATAGACAATCAAAAGGTAAAACTAACCCAATAGCTAATATAGGGTAATAGCACCTTGAATCTTTTAGTAAATCATTAGCTAATACTGGAGCTAATATAATAATTACAATCATTAAAATAATGTTTAAAAGTAGCGAAAAAGGTATAATGGTAAAGATAATATTTTTATTATTCTTTTTATCTTCAGATACTAATTTACTAATAGCTACTGGAAACCCTAATTGTGATAAAGTCATAAACAAAGAAAAAGTAGGAAAGATAAGCATATATAGACCAATACCATCTACCCCTACAATTCTTGTCATGATAATTTTAATAATCATACCAAGTATTTTGGTTAAAAGTCCACCTATCATTAAAATAATTGTTGATGTTATAAATTTTTCTTTATTCATACCATCAATATATGTGTTATATATAAAAATATAACAAAAGGGCAAAAAAAAAGGAACCTTTTTGGTTCAATTACATATATATAATACTTATTACAAAAGAAAGAACCATTACTACTAATAGGAATATAGATACAATTCTAATAACTGTTTTATTCATCTTTAACACCTCTATATGATTATAACACAACTTAAAGAAATTATAAAAGAAATAATCATAAAAAGAAAAGAACTAAATAAAATTTAGTGGGTGATAGAAATGAATTTAGGAATGAAAAAAGCAAAAAATTATATAATGCAACAAAAAAAGACATATTTATTTTTAATAGTATTAACTATAGTAAGTATCTTAGCAGGGGTATTATTTTGGTTTATAATAAGTAGTGAAGATAAGGTTTTAGTTAAAGATCAATTAACTAATTTTTTTATAAGTATTAAAAAGGGTAATGATATTAATTATTTTTCATCTTTTATTAATTCGGTAGTAACTAATTTAGGATATATTCTATTAATGTGGTTATTAGGTATTTCAATTATTGGTTTGCCGTTTATTTTAATTATGATGGCCATTAAGAGTTTTATTGTAGGTTTTTCAATATCTTCAATTATTGCCAGTTTTAGTATTAAAGGAATAGTTGGTAGTATTGCTTATTTGTTTCCTCATCAATTTATTTTTTTGTTATTGTTAATATTACTCGGATTTTATGCGACTTCATTTTGTGTGAAGTTATTTAAGTATTTGTTTTTAAAGCAAAATATTAATTTTAAAGAGGCGATGCGAAGGTATATAAAAATTTTAGGGCTTTCTTGCCTTGTAGGTATTATTTTATCCTTATTTGAAACATTTATATCTATATATTTAATTAAATTATTTACTTTAATTATTTAGTTTTACAATTATTAAAAAATAATATATAATATCCTCGTGGTGAAGTTATATGAATAAAAAGGTTGTTATTGGAATGAGTGGAGGAGTAGATTCTTCTGTTGCTGCTATTATTTTGAAAAACCAAGGATATGATGTAGAAGGTTTATTTATGAGAAATTGGGATAGTACTGTTAATAATGATTATTTAGGTAATCCTAATTTAAATAATAATATATGTCCTCAGGAACAGGATTATAATGATGCTAAAGCAGTATGTGAAAAGATTGGTATTCCTCTGCATAGGATTGATTTTGTAAAGGAATATTGGGATTATGTTTTTACTTATTTCTTAGATGAGCTAGAGAAAGGAAGAACTCCTAATCCAGATATTATGTGTAATAAATATATAAAATTTGATTGTTTTATTAAAGAAGCTAAAAGATTAGGTGCTGATTATATTGCGACTGGTCATTATGCTAAAATGGTAAATGGATATTTATGTAGAAGTAAGGATACTAATAAGGATCAAACCTATTTCCTATCACAGTTAAATCAAGAGCAACTAAAGGATGTTTTATTTCCTTTGGGAGATATTGAAAAGGATGAAGTAAGACAAATCGCTAAAGAATATGGCTTGATAACAGCTACTAAGAAAGATTCGACGGGTATTTGTTTTATTGGTGAGCGTAATTTTAAAGAGTTTTTAAAGAATTATTTGCCTAATCAAAAAGGAAAAATCATCAATATTGAAACCAACGAGGTAGTAGGGGAGCATATAGGATTGATGTATTACACTATTGGTCAAAGAAGAGGACTAGATATTGGTGGTAATAGTGAAAGATTATTTGTTGTAGGTAAAAATCTAAAAGATAATATTTTATATGTAGCTTTAGGTGAAGATAATAAATATTTATATTCTGATAGTTGTATTATCGATGGTATTAATTTTAATTGTGAACTAAGACCTACTAAATGTACAGCTAAGTTTAGATATAGGGCTAAAGATTATCCAGTCAGCTTAGAATATTTGAATAATGATGAAATATTAGTTAGATATGATAATATTAAGTCCGTAACTCCAGGACAGGCATGTGTTTTATATGTAGATGAAAAATGTATTGGTGGGGGTATTATTAAAGAAGTAAGAAAGAATGATGAAAAGTTATGGTATTTGCTATAACTTTTTATTTTACCACAATTTTACGTAAATGATTTTCTCCAAGTTTGTTAGTTTACACTTGACAATGTCAACATCTATGATAAAATTAATTATGGAGGGTAAGATAAAATGGAGAAGTTAAATGACTTGTTAAATGAATTAGGGGTTTCTAAGGTAAGATTAGCTAAATATTTAGGTGTATCTAGGCAGATGCTTTATAATTATTTAGCTTTAAAATCACTAGGAGATTGGCCTAAAGAAAAAGCAACTAAATTAATGAGTTTATTAAATATAAAAGATGAGTCTGAATTAAGTAATGTTGCTGTTGATGGTAATTATATTATTGATGTAGAAGGAAGATTAAATGAAGGAGTTAAAGATTCTTCAGATCGTGAAGTATTAGCTGATTTAAAAGGCTTTAATAAAAAAGAACAAGAATTATTGACTGATATTGTCAATTTATTGAAAGAAAAACTACAAGAAGATACAACTAAAGATACATATAATGCTTATGTATACTTGTATCATTATTTACAATCAATGGAAACTTCTAAAGAACTAAAGTATATTTTAGCGTATATGTCAAAATCAATGGGATTTACTGACCCCATGGAATTTGTATTTAATCCAGATCAACAATTTATTTTTGAAAGTATTTTATTCTCTGGATTAACACTATATAATAATGGTAGTGCTTCTAAAGTGAAATTAGCTGAATCTCATAAGAGATTTGTTCAAGATATCGAGCATAAAAATGAAGAAAAACTAAGTAGAACACAAGAATTAAATACTGCTAAGGTACAAGCATTAAGGGAGTTAGGTTATACAGAAATAAACGAGGAAAATGCTAAAGAAGTGCTAGAAAAAATTGCTGAGATTCAATCAAGAAAAGTATAATAATAAAATAAATATTAGAGTTTTCTAAAGGAGAAAGAGTTTTATGGAAACCATTGTTAAGACTCATATTGGCGCATATGGAATAATCATTAAAGATAATAAGATAGTACTAATTAAAAAGGCTAGGGGAGGATATAAAGGTAAACTTGATTTACCTGGCGGTGGCATAGAACATACGGAATTACCTACTGATACTTTAAGAAGAGAACTAATGGAAGAGGTTGGAATAGAAATCACTAATTATGAACTATTTGATGTAACAGCCACTAATATTAAATGGGAAATGGAAAAAGGACTTTGGGAAGATTTGCACCATATCGGCATAATATACAAAGTTGATACCAATGCAGTTGATTTAAAAAGTGATGCTGATGGATTAGATTCTGAAGGAGCTAATTGGTATAATATCTCTGATTTAAATGAAGAGATGCTTTCACCATTTGCCAAATATGTATTAAATAAATTAAAATCTGAATAATAATAAAATAAAGTCCGACAGTTATTTCAGATAATTATTGGACTTTATTATTATACTATGTGTAGTATTGCGAGGAATATTATGAAGAAAAAACATAAAAAGAATAAGAATATATGTATTAATGTAATAAATATAAGGGTTAAAACGGCCTTTTTTATTAAAATTAAATAGTTCCTATAATTAATGTTATGTTGACTTCTTTATATATTCCTTATGAAATAATTTAATTATATATTATATTTCTTTCTATATAATACTATATATATATATATTACTACCCTAATATATTTCATAACTTATTTTGTTATATATAATATAATTATAATATATTTTTAAAAATTACAAAATTATTTTTTTCTTATTAAAATAAAATTTATGTTGCATAATATTATTATATTATTGTTTTTAAATATTAAATACAATTTAAACGTGTCTAAAACGAAATGAGTTTAATTTAGATGGGTAATTCTCCATCTCATTTTGTTTAATAATTACCTATTTACTTCTTTATAATAAATGAACAATATTTTATATAGTATTATATTACCACTACTCTATTTTTAAAAAAATAATGAATAGGGGAATAATACATATAAAATATAAATATGGGAAAATTAATAATAGATGGAGGTGTAATTTAATTATGAAAACAAAAGCTAATCAAAAAATAAAATGTGATGTTGAAAGTTGCAAATTTAATAACTGTGATTGCCAAGAATGTACCTTAAAAGAAATTAAAGTATCATGTGATTGTGCTAATGATGAAGTGTCTTCTAAGAGTGAAACAATTTGTGGTAGTTTTGTAGAAGAGAGTGATAAGTAATCATCCTCCCTACTCTATTTATTCCATAATAAAAAGCATCAGTTTGATTTAGGTAATGGCTCTATAATAAATAGTGTTGGTGAAAAAATCGCAACATTGTTTTTAATATATTAAAAAGACATAAATTTGATACAATGTAATTAACCAAAAAAACATTGAAAGGAAACAAATTTATGTCTACAAATAATTATATATTAAATTTATTAAATATTGAAGATAAAAATATCTTTATTAACACAAAAAATATACAAAATAAGGTAATTAATGGTAAAAATTATAAGATTATTGAAGCTTTTCTTTCCTATAGCCCAGACTTTTGCCCTCATTGTGGAGTCATTAATGAATCTAAAAATAATATTATTAAGTGGGGATTTAGAAAGAATTGTATTGTTAAAATACCTAAACAAGGTAATTGTTTAACAAGATTAATTTTACATAAGCAAAGATTCTTTTGTAAAAACTGTCGCAATACCTTTATCGCTGAAACTTCTTTAGTTGATAGAAATAAAAATATTTCTAAAAATACAGAATTGCAAATTAATTTAGAACTTATGGAAAAACAAAGCGAAAAAGATATCGCTAAAAGATTAGATGTTTCTGTTTCTAAAATTGATAGAAAATTAAATGAAATATCTTCTCATACTGTATTACGGCATTCGTCTTTACCTGAATCTATGAATTGGGATGAATTTAAAGCTACTAAAGACACTAAAGGTAAAATGGCTTTTATTATTGTCGATAATAATTCTGGTAATATATTTGATATCCAAGATTCTAGAAAATCTAGGGATTTAGAAAAATATTTTAGAAGATATTCTAAAACTCAAAGAGATTCCGTAAAACTTATTTCTACAGATTTCTATACTGGTTATATCTTTTTAGCAAAGAAACTATTTAGAAATGCAAATATTGTTATTGATAGATTTCATATTATTACTCAAGCTTACGTCGCCTTAAACTCAACTAGAATTTCATTATGTAAAAAAAGTAATAAAAATTATAATAAACTGAAAGACTTGTGGAAACTTATTCTTAAAAATGAAAATGACCTATCGAATATCAAACATTATAATAAACATTTTAACCAAAATATATCACAAAAAGAAATGGTGGATTTTATGATAAATACTAATAAAGAACTTAAAGCTACCTATGAATGTTATCAAGGAATTATAAATTCGATTCATAATAAAAACTTTCAAAAATTTAAAAATATTATATTTCATCCAAATCAAAATATTTCTAGTAAAATGAAGCAGGCTTTAAGGTTATATAGAGAAAATATAAAATATATAGAAAACTCATTTAAATATGATATAAACAATGGCATTATAGAAGGTACTAACAACTTAATTAAAACACTTAAAAGAATTGCTTTTGGTTATAAAAAATTTGATCACTTTATATCTAGAATATTCTTAATTAAAGGCATTATTAAAGGATGACTTTCGTCATCCCCTATATTTTATTCATTTATCAAATTTATTGTTTACCAACACTATTTGACAAAGAACCTAGGTAATTAATACTGACTGATGCTTTTTTTATTTTAATTGATCTAAGAAACTATTACCAATATTAGGTGCATTAACACCAAAATTTTCAGCTATAGTAGCACCAATATCAGCCATTGATTCTAATACTGGTAATTTCTTAGGACTTTTGAAATTTCTACCAAATATAATAACAGGTACATTTTCCCTAGTATGATTACTATTTGGGAAAGTAGGATCATTACCATGGTCAGCGGTAATAATTAATATATCATCATTATTTAATTTATTTAATATTAGAGGTATTTCTACATCTAGTTCTTCTATGGCGGTAGCATAACCTTGAATGTCCTTCTTATGACCAAAAGAAGTATCAAATTCACTTAAATTAGTAATACATACACCAGTAAAGTTTTTGCTCATTATATCTGTCATTTTATTAATTGTATCAATATTAGTACTAGATGATTTTATAACTTTAGTTATTCCTTCACCATCAACTATATCATTTAATTTACCAATAGATATAACACTATAATCATTATCTTTTAAATAATTTAATACACTCTTTTTAGAAGGTTTTAAAGTATAATCTTTTCTATCATTTGTGAACTTATATTTACCGTTTTTACCAGAAAAAGGTCTAGCAATTACTCTTGCTACGCGCCATTCATCTTTTTGAGTAATCTTCCTTATTATTTCACAATAATTATATAATTTACTAACAGGTATTATATCTTCATGGGCAGCAATCTCTAAAGTTGAGTTACCTGATGTAAAGATAATGAGTGAACCATAATTTATATGTCTATCACCCAATTCATTTAAAATGCTTTCTCCAGATGCTACCTTATTTCCAATCAACCTTCTACCAATAGTTTTCTCGATAGTATCAAGTAAATCAAGTGGAAACGCATAAGGTGCAAAAGATTTAAAAGGATTTTTTGATTCTAATCCGATAATTTCATAATGGCCAGAAATACTATCTTTACCAATATTAGTAGGTTTAGCAATAGTATAATAAGCTTCAACATTAGGATTATCATCCATATTAATTGTATTTAAAAATCCCATTTTTTTAAGGTTAGGTATAAATACATCATAGTTTTCTACTATATGTTTTAGAGTATTACAGCCGGTGTCACCATAATCATTGGCATCACTTGCCTCCCCTACTCCTAATGAATCTAAAATTAATACAAATATTCTTTTAAACTTCATAACAGCACTCCTTACTTCTTGTTCCTAGGATGATATGTTTCATAGTCTTGGCGAACCTTTTGATTAGATATATGTGTATATATTCTAGTGGTACTTATATCTGAATGACCTAACAATTCTTGGATAGTTCTAAGGTCTGATCCGTTTTCTAACATATGAGTTGCAAAACTATGTCTTAGTGTATGTGGTGAAACATCAACGTGAATATTACAAGCATTTAGGCGATGTTTTAACATTTTAAAGAAACCACTTCTACTCATAACCTTACCATGGTTATTTAAAAATAAGTGATCATCCTTCTTCATATTATAGAGTTTAGGACGTCTTTCTAAATATTCGTGCATGGAATCTAAAACATATTCCCCAATAGGAATCATTCTTTCCTTTTTTCCTTTACCCATACATCTAACAACACAATTTTCTAAATCAATATCATTCATGGTTAAGCTTAATAACTCACTTACTCTTAATCCTGTTGCATATATTAATTCTAACATAGCTTTATCACGATAGTCAAATATAGTAGCCTTTTCAATATCTAGTAATCTGTCAACTTCTTCTACTGTTAATACCTTTGGTAGTTGTTTTCTTAATTTAGGGCGTTCTACTGAAGATGATACATCAACGCTAATATATTCGTGTTGATATAAGAAAGCATGAAAATTTTTAATAGTTGTTAGCTTTCTAGCAATCGATGTAGTAGTCAAATTTTCATCTTTACTAAGTTCTATTAAATAGTTAGAAATATTTTCTTTGGTAATAGAACTAATTTTATTTATATGCTGTGACAATAAATAATCATGATATTTATCTAAATCATTATCATATGAATATACAGTATTTTTAGATAAACGCCGTTCGTATTCAATATAATCTTTATAAAGTAGCATATGGTTTTCTATATCATCTAATTCTCTTATATTAGCTATATCTTTTTCATTTATAAAGACATTATTTATTAATATTTTTCCTTCATCATTAAAATATTTTTGATATATGCCTTTTATTTTTTGACCGTTATTTAAAGTAATCTGTACTTTTTTATTACATAATTCTAATTTCAAAGTATCACATCCAATATGATAATATTATATCACTATAAAAGAGGTTTATCAAATGGATAAAGTCTTTGTAGAAATGACAAATAGTATGCCATTAATAAAATTATTCAAATATCATACATTAACAGAATACTAAAACATTATCATATTATTTTGACTTTCGATGGTCGTTTTCAAATACCTTAAATTAACAGAATACTAAAACTTTCTCAGCTGATTTTTCAATTTGGTCTTTGTTTTCAAATACCTTAAATTAACAGAATACTAAAACAATATTTGAGTATTGTCAATACTCAAAATAGTTTTCAAATACCTTAAATTAACAGAATACTAAAACATTGCAAAATGATGGTGTTGGTATGTATCAGTTTTCAAATACCTTAAATTAACAGAATACTAAAACGTTTAGGTTTATAGCCAGTATAAACATGCTGTTTTCAAATACCTTAAATTAACAGAATACTAAAACTAAATTTGCTTGTTAAAGGTTTATTTCCTGGTTTTCAAATACCTTAAATTAACAGAATACTAAAACTCTTGAGTAATCATTATAACAATGCGACCAGTTTTCAAATACCTTAAATTAACAGAATACTAAAACCTCAAATTAATTATATAATTAATTTGATATAAATTCAATAATATATTAAATAGTTGTATTAGTAGTTAAGTAAGAATTAAAACAATTACTAGTGTCTTTGGTACTAACACAAATATTATATTTGAAATCGAAAATGTCATTCAATATTTTAATTATAACCATATCTTCAATATTATTAATATTCTCATCATTTATACTAACAAAATTTCCTATATATTCTAAATTATTTAATATAGCCCTTCTTACCTTGTGCGTTAAAGTATCGTTAGACACTAACGTAGGATAGTTTTCATTTATTTTGATAATATAATCATCTAAATCTTCAAAATAAATAATACTATTATTAGAATTGATCAAAACGGTTTTTAATAAATTATTGTTTTGAGATAGTATATTTTTGTTATTAGTAAAAACATATATGTACAAATTATTGTTGCAAGATAGTTTTTCTAGTTCTTTATATAATTTATATATTTGACCATTGCTTAATCTGCAATCAATGTTATTTATAATTAAAATTATTTTTTCTTTTATACATTGTAATTCAATTAGTTCCTCAATAAAATTGATGATAATCATTGATTGCTCATAAAATGATAAATAATTTAAAGGAATATTATTTTCATTTTTTATTACATTCAAGGACAAGCAATTGTCTAATATAATTTTAGGATTTATTTCATTAAAATGTAAGTTTAATTCTATAGCATTATTACTTTGAAATAATTTAGTGTTTTTTAAATCATCAAAAGTTTCGGCTAAAATAGAATTTATTAAGAAATAGGATTCCGATTTGCTACTATACAAGTTTAAATAATTGATTAACAACTCTCTTAATAAACTATTTTTATTTAATTTAAGTTCATTATCTATATTCAAATTTAAAAAATCCAAATTTATTATTCTATACTCTTTTTTATTAATTAATAAATCTTTATTAAATATTTTTAATGGATTACCATTATATTCAATATATTGTGTATTTTCTTTAACATCATTAAAATAAGTATTTAAGGAACAAATAATGCTTTCTTTATAATCATAATCATTGCCAGCAATAAAGTTAATATTATTAGTTGGTAATTCAAAATTAATAATGTTATTAAATTTTTCTATTCTAATACTATCACCCCTATTCAAAAATAATAAATTTTCTATCACCTATTTTTTCATCTTGCTTAGATCTTGAACCTATAATAATATTCATATTTTCGTATTGTTTTTCTGTTAATATTAAAGTTCTTATATATCCTTGAGGAGGTTTATTCTTAATTATTTTTATAACTTGTAAATCAGCTGAATCTTTATTTGTACAAATTTTCACATAAATTGAATACTGTAACATATAGAAACCATTTTTAATAAGAAATTTTCTAAAATTATTGTAGTTTTTAATATCTATTATCGTTTTGGTTGGAAGATCAAACATAACTATTAGTCTCATAAATCTATAATTCATATTCTTTAAAAGTTTCAACTTTAGGAAATATAATTTTATTAATATCTCCAGTTTCTGTAAAAGCCAATATTCCATCCAAATATTTTTGAAAAGAGTTAGTTAAAGTTTGATTTGTATTACCAATATCAATATTCCCATTTAGTAAATTAATCAAACTCATTCTATCTTCTCGTGATAAATAGGTTTTATCATTCATATTTTGATAACACCACATGTCAACAATAGGTCTAAATACTTCAATTAAATCATCAGCTAAATTATAATTATTAAATTCATTTTTGTGATGAATTCCAATATTTGGTATTAAGCCAGCTGCTACAATAACTCTACATATGTTAGTTCTTAAGATGGTATAACCGTAATTTAATGCACTATTTAAGGCATCTTCGTTAAATCTAGTAAAATCTTTACCAAATAATGCCTTGAAATAAATTTTAGCTGCATGCCCTTCCCTATTGGATTCATCTCCATTATCAATCAAATTTTCATATTCTTTTAACTTATTAATAATATTAATATCTTTATTGAATAATTCTAGAAGTTTTCTTTGGTTAGCTATTTTCTTTTCTACAATCATATCCCAAATAAAATTTTTAAGATTATCATCCCACTTAATTTGATTTAAAATAATTCTAGTTCCACTACTATGCTGTTGATATGGCATCATCATTCCTGTTGGCATCATTTTATCATTACACACTATAAAATTCACCTTATATTCCATTAGCTTACACATTAATTTTGATGTTAATAAGCATTTGTTATTTTCAAGCATTAATGTATCAATATCTTCTAAAGGAATTTTATATTCATCATTGTTATTCTCTACTACTAAACTATCTAATTTTAACGATAGCTTTTCACTTTCTTTAATATATATTATTCTATACATCTTAATAATAAAAAAGAGATTCAAAAAGAATCTCGACTTCGGGATAAACCCTTATTTTAGTAAGCTCTGTCTAACTTACGGTATTTGGTGAACCATCGTTCACAATTAAAGTATATAATACTTTCTATTTAATTGTCAACAGTTTTTCATTATTTTCGTGGCAATAATATCTATTTCCCAGAATGTCAGTGTGATATTTTCTAAATTCTTTTACATTTTTACCTATAGTGATTTTTATTCTTTCAGAATTCTTAGTATCCCTTTGTCTATCTACATAATTACATTCAATTATATTATCTAAATCTGAGTTTACTCCCATAAACACATATTCTTTTCTTTCATCATCTTTTATGATTTCAAAAACATCCCCGCGATATAGTGAAAAACAAAATTGATCACTATCTTCTATTTTTTTATTATATTTTTCTATTTTCAAAAGCTGCTCATCTAATTCATATTTTCCTTTATTATATTTAAACATTGAGTTAGTTATAGAAATAAATTTATAAATCCCTTTACTATTTAAATATACATCCATTCTATACGGTTTTATTGATAATAGAAAAACATTATTTCTAGGACAAATATATTTGTGCTTGATGGATAGATGATTTCCTAATTTTGTATCTATATATTTAACAGAAGTAATTTCGGGACCATTTCCTTTTTTAGAATATCTGCGGACTTTACCAAATTCTTTATAATATTCCATAAATGGGTTTTTGGAATTAGGATAATTATCAACAATTTGTTTTAATAAATCAAACGTTTCTGTATCATGATGATACAATAATAATGATTGAGGATTTTTAATCATTCTTTCCTTTAATTTTTCTCCAGCCTTATCATATATATTTGATAATTTGCTTATTATATATTCTTCATTATTGATAATCCTAGAAGATTTAATAGTTTGATCAGATATTGCTCTATTTAGTTTTGTGTCTATTTTGTGGGATATTTTAGGATTCAATTCTTTTAATGATTTAATATATTTAGGAAAAGGCTCACCATAAACTGCCCTATCGTATTCCTCATCAGTAAGCACATTATAATCATCGGAATTAATAAATGATTCTAGACTATATATATTGGAATAAAATGATTTATTTTTATAAAATTTATTGTTATCGCTAGCCGCTATAATAAGGGCATCAACTACATGGTGTTTATAATATTGTCTATCTTTAGGAAGATTCCATTTTTCCCTAATTTTATGAGTATAGGAACCTTTTACAGTAAAAATCTTAGTTTTAATATTATTAGCTTTCATATAATTTTGTAAAGTGTTTAAAACTAATTTTGTAGAATACCTGGTATCTTGTAGATTTCTATTAATAAATCCTTGTCTAACTTCGTATTTATTAATATCTTTATCAAATAATAATAAATCTTTCTTTTTACTACTAATCAATCCACGTTCATAAAGATTTATAACATTATTTTTATAGTCTTCATAATTTATTGTTGCTGTTCCAGATGTAAAATACCTAGCAGGAGTTCTATTCCCCTTTTTCTGATTTTCAATACTATAACATAGAACTTTATTACTATATCCATCATCAAATGATATAGATTTAGGGATAATGTGATCAATTTGAAATAAATTGTGATTATTAATTAAATCATCAATACTTATAGACTTGTTGGAATATATACATCTCCCATCTTGGTCATGCCATAATCTTAGCATAGTTAGTAATTCTCCAGGAATAGATTCAATGGTATATCCATAGGTCGTTACTAAGGAAGCCGCTTCTATCTTACTTTCTAAGTTCTTCTTTTGTTCTTTTTCAATATCTTTAGCATCAGTTGTGAACTCTCTAGCCATTTCAATAATAATTGTATCTAACTCGCCATATTTTTTCCTTAAGGCATTGATTATATTTATTGTTTGTCTAATACTTCTTCTGGCAACTGGATTTGTTACCTCTTCATCAATGAAGTCTGTTGGTATTTGCTTTTTACCCTGATATAATTCATAATCTGGCTTAAGCAAATTGTGTTCAATAAACAGAGTTTGTTGTTCTTTAGAAGTATGCCATAAATCATCTAAAATTTCATTAATAGCTTTATAAGATAGTGAATGCCATTTACTAAATTTACTGTCATCTATATTGCAAATAGCCTCGATTATTTCGGAACCTAAATATCCTACATTTTCAGTTAGGGCTTTTCTTTTTCTAGATTTATCGGTTTCTAATGTTAAATAATAACTAATTTTATTATATGTATTATAATCGATATTACTTATGTCAATATTCATTTTTTGTAATTGAGTCATGAAGTTTTTATAAATGTCAAATTTATGGAATTCCGGCTTGCCTTTTTTATCTATTCTATAGCCCTCTATTAAAGCCATATCTTGGTTGGTAACTTTAGAAACTATTTTCATAACATTAGTAGTTTTAGTTTTCATAATTTCTTCATATATAGCCTTTTTTTCTTCAAAAGTTAATTTTTCATTATTTATAGTTAAATTATTCATATCATTCAGAAAATTAAATAATTGAGCATCATAAGATCCTTTAGGGCAACGCATTTCATCTGGGAAAATAGTACATTTTCCTATTAATATTTCAAACAAATTATCTAATGTTTCACCATTTGTTTTAAACCTTCCATAATCTGTTCTTGATTTTTCGCTACCTGGTCCATCAGAATATTCTCTTTTTGATTTAATTATTTCAATTAAACTGTCAATTACATCATTATCTATTTCTTCGTAATATTTTGATTGTGTTATTAAGATTTGTTTTAATTCTTTTATATATTCTTTCGTTTCAAAGACATTTTCATGTCCTCGTATTTCACCTTCTTCGTTTAATCTATCTAATTGAATTTCACATATAAACTTATCTTTTGATAATTCTAGATTTCTTTTAATAGTTTCATTACTGATTTCTGTATCTTTGTTAGATTCTAAATCCTCTAAGTAACTGATTCCTCTTCTTTTTGCTAGATGCATTATCGCTATATAAATTTCTTCTTTAGTTAATTTTTTAGTAAGGCCCTTAACTCTTATTTCATATGGATTAGTATTACAATAATCTTTATAATTAGGTCTTGTAATACCGATAGTATTCAATAATGAATCGACTCTCTCTAAACGATGTTTTTTCCTTCTTAATAATCTTTTAGACCCCCTCATTGTTCTTCTAGTTAGATTGTCATCTTTTTGAGACTGTGGAAATATTCTAGCAGCGCAATCAATTATTGTACCATTTTGACTGTCTATTACACCCCATCCAACAGAAGAAATTCCAATGTCTAATCCCAAAGTTAGTTTTTGCATAATTAATACCTCCTTTATACAAAAAAAGCTAATAAAAACAATTAAGTCTCTACTAGCCCTCAACTAATTAGATTATACCATAAGGAAATTGATATTACTATAACTTTTATTAAAATACCAACGACAGAATACTAAAACATACCCAAAAAGGGGATGCCGTTATATTGATTTTATGTGCTAAATACCTCAAATTAACAGAATACTAAAACTATACTTTGAAGAAGCAAAAGGACAAGCAAGTTTTCAAATACCTTAAATTAACAGAATACTAAAACAAAGTCTTCATCTAATGAAGTTAAATCATAGTTTTCAAATACCTTAAATTAACAGAATACTAAAACGCTATAAAATTGAATATTTTAATAGAATTAGTTTTCAAATACCTTAAATTAACAGAATACTAAAACTTATCGGTGGCGTTTTGGTATTTGCTTTTAGTTTTCAAATACCTTAAATTAACAGAATACTAAAACTTTAGAAGTCTTCTCTTCTAAAATGCCTTTGTTTTCAAATACCTTAAATTAACAGAATACTAAAACTTGGTAATAAATAATGTGTTATTTAGTTATGTTTTCAAATACCTTAAATTAACAGAATACTAAAACCAGTTAATAATTATCCCGCAAATGAATGGGTTTTCAAATACCTTAAATTAACAGAATACTAAAACCTCAAATCAATTATATAATTATTTTTAGTGTAATACAATATTTAATTTTTTAACATTGGTATTCATTGTAAACCTAATTTGGGTATGATAAAATATTACTAGATATGAAAAGAGATGATCTATATGGATAAACCATTGGCTATTAAACTAGCTCCTAATAATTTAGATGAGGTATTAGGCCAACATCATTTAATTGGTAAAGATAAAATTCTAACTAATCTGGTTAATAATAAAAAAGTATTTTCGATGATTTTGTATGGAAAGCCAGGAATCGGTAAAACCTCTATTGCTAATGCTATCGTAAAACAATTAGGAATTAGATATCGCTTTTTAAATGCCACTATTAATAATAAACATGATTTTGATGTAGTCGTTGAGGAAGCTAAAATGTATGATGGTATGGTCTTAATTATGGATGAAATTCATCGCTTAAATAAAGACAAACAAGATTTATTATTACCACAATTAGAAAGTGGCCTTATAACATTAATTGGCCTTACTACTAGTAACCCATATCACGCAATTAATCCTGCTATTAGAAGCAGGTGTCAATTATTTGAATTATTACCACTAGAAGAAGAAGACATTATTTTAGGATTAAAACGAGCTGTTAAGAGCGAATATTTAGAAGGAATAGATATTGATGATGAAGCTATTGAATATATTGCGCAAGTATCAAGTAATGATTTAAGGTATGCTTATAATCTGTTAGAAGTAGCTTATTATTCTACTTCCAATAAAATTATTAGACTGGATAATTTAAAATTGATTAATAATAAACCTGCTTTTTTCCATGATAAAGATGGTGATGGTCATTATGATGTACTAAGTGCATTTCAGAAGTCTATTCGTGGCAGTGATGTAGATGCTGCCCTACACTATTTAGGAAGATTAATAGAATCTGGTGACTTAGATAGTATTTATCGTCGTATGAGTGTTATTTGTTATGAAGATATTGGTCTTGCTAATCCTAGTATGGGGCCTAAAGTTATGGCAGCTATTCATGCTAGCGAACTAGTAGGTTTACCGGAAGCTAGAATCCCACTATCTGAAGTAGTAATTGAACTAGCATTATCTCCTAAATCAAATTCGGCTTGTCTTGCTATAGATAAGGCTCTAGAAGATATTGATACGGGTAGATGTGGTAGTGTACCTAATCATATTAAAACTACTTCTCCTGACTATAAATATCCCCACAATTATCCTAATCACTTTGTGGTTCAACAATACTTACCAGATAATCTAAAAAATAAAAAGTACTATATACCATGTGATACTTCCCCATCTGAAAGAACCATCAAACAAGTAAGAGAAAAAATAGACAAAATAAAGAAAGAACTTAGTCCGAAAGACTAAGTTTTAATTTACCATATTTTTAAATTGATCTAGAGTTATATTATCATATATTACATATCTATTAATCTGATATGGATCATTGTTTTGATTGGCTTTAACATTTCCTCCAGCAAAAGCTATTTTAAATCCTGATTCTTTTACGGCACTTCTAACTGTAGCATTATGTGAATAGAAAGGATAACAAAAAGCTGTATGTTCACCATCTAAGGCATCAATTGATTTTTTGAAATCATCCAATAACTCAGCTTTGGTTTTAGATAATGCCTCTCCTAGATAATTATGTATATTATTACCGTGTGACTGAATTTCCATGTTTGGTGATTGATATCTACTCTTTGGCCACCAAGCAGTAATTAGAAATAAAGTACCATGTAAATCATATTTTTCAAGGGTTCTTGGTAAAAGAGTATCTGTTCCCATTGCGCCATCATCAATCGTAATAACAGTTGTTTTTTTAGGTAATCTTATTTTCTTTTCCATCCATAATGCCATATCTTCCATCGTAGCTGTATAAAATCCTTCATCTTTTAAATATTTCATTTGTTCATCAAATTTGGCTATGTCTAAACATATAATTTGATCACATACTTGACCAATACTTTTAGTATAAAAGAAGTGATAATTCAAAACGCCAATATTAACGGCAACGTCTTGGTTTCTTTTATTTTCGACAGTTTTACTAACATTATCTTTTTTGATACCCAATAATTGATCATCAAACTCGACATAATAGTAATCAGTGTCATTAATGATAATAGGAAGAGTCAATTCTTCGTTAATACTGTATATTAATTCATTATCTTTATAAAAGTTGGTTGGATTACTAGTAACTATATCATTATCAAAAGGAATATAATGTTTATAGTTCGCATTTGTACTTTGCTCTTCACCTACTGCAACATCTTTATAAGATATATAATAATTGCTATTAGCTAACTTAAAGTATTGATTATCTAGAGTTATATTTTCTATTTCTTCTAATTCTAAAATAGTATTAGAACTAACCTCCCCTATTTCTATATATTTATCATTATCTAATTTATATAGTTTACTTGCTTTATCAATTATTACATAATTACTATAATTTGCTTTCATCGTCTCTAAAATTTCTTTTTCTTCGGCTACTTTTCTTTGGGCTTTTTCTTTAGCTAATTTATCATCTCTATAATTTTTGTATATGATTCCCCCAACTAATCCCCCAATAACTAATATTAGCGCTATAACAATAAAAATAACGCTCTTTTTCATTTTCCTTTTACTTTCCATATTTTCTCACCTAAATACTTTCCTTACTTTAATATAAGTATAACACAAAATATTAAAAAAAAATACCATAAGGTATTTAATTTTTTCTAACATAATTATTAAATGATTTGATTTCATCATCTTCTAAATCGGTATCATCTAATTTTTCTAATAAATCTTTTTGCGTTCTTGATAATTTCTTTGGTGTTTTAACCTTTAGAATAATATACATATCCCCATTACGATAACTATTGGCATTATCAACACCTTTACCTTTAATCCTTTGCTTATCACCACTATTTGATCCAGCAGGAATTGTTAATTTGATATTGCCATATAAGGTTGGAATGTCTTTTTTACATCCTAATGCAGCTTCAGTTATAGTAATTGGTACTTCTAGATAAATATCATCTCCATCACGACTAAATAATTTGTGATTTTCTACAATAAACTCTAAATATAAGTCTCCATTAGGTCCACCGTTACTACCAGCATCTCCTTTACCGGAAAGCTTTAGTCGGTATCCATTGTCGACACCTTTGGGAATACTGACAGATAAGGTTTTATTTTGTCTAATTGTTCCTTTACCACGACATTTACTACATCTTTCTTCGAAACTTTTACCGGCGCCGCCACATTTAGGACAAGTAGTTTTAGTCATAAAAGTTCCAAATAGGGTTCTTTGTTCAGATGTAACTGTTCCACTACCATGGCACTGTTCACAAGTAGTCTCATGAAATCCACCTTTACCATCACATTCTGGGCATTCAGTATCAACATCGATATTGATTGTTTTTTCACATCCGTATATAGCTTCTTCAAATGTTAGGCGAATGCGCATTAATTTATCACTACCGCGACTGCTTCTGTTACTAGAACGAGATGAACCACCAAAACCAAAACTGTTACCAAAAATACTGTCAAATATATCACTGAAATCAAATCCAGAAGCATCGAATCCTCCAAATCCACTTCCTCCAGCACTACCATCGAAAGCGGCATGGCCAAATTGATCATATTGTTTTCTTCTTGACTCATCTGACAATACGGCATAAGCCTCTTGTATTTCTTTAAACTTAGCTTCAGCATCTGGCTCTTTACTTACATCTGGATGATATTGTTTAGCAAGACGCCTAAAAGCACTTTTAATTTCTGCATCAGTAGCATCTTTACTAACGCCTAGCACTTCATAATAATCTCTTTTATTCACTTCATTCACCTACTTCTTGATTTTATTATATAAACTTTCAAATTCCTCTAAATAATCTTTAAACATCGAAATAGCACTTTCTACTACTTCTTTCTTGGTTATATCTACGCCTGTAATTTTTAACTCTTCAAGAGGATAATCTCTACCCCCGCTACTTAAGAATTTTAAATAATTTTCTTTAGCGTTTTCTTCATTATTAAGTATACCTTTGACAATATGACATGCTGCACTTAATCCTGTCGCATATTTATATACATAAAAATTATAATAGAAATGTGGTATTCTCATCCACTCATAACGTATTTCATCATCAACTACTACTTTCTTACCAAAATATTGCTTATTCAAATCATAATAGATATTGGATAATACTTCATGAGTTAAAATACCTTTATTTTCTTCTACTTCATACATTTTCTTTTCAAACTCGGCAAACATTACTTGACGATAAATAGTGCCTTTAAAAGTATCTAATAAATTATTTAAAACAACTAACTTTAAATTATCATCATCACTATTATTTAATAAATAATTAGCAAGTAATAACTCATTTACAGTTGACGCTACTTCAGCCACAAAAATTTTATAATTAGAATATTGATATGGATTATTACCTCTAGAATAATAACTATGCATAGAATGCCCTAACTCATGAGCAAGAGTAGAAACATCATTAAGCGTTCCATCAAAGTTCAACAATAAGAATGGATTAGTATCATATGATCCAGAAGAATAAGCCCCAGATATTTTACCTTTATTAGGATAAATATCTATCCATCGTTCATCAAAGGCTTTATTTAAATCTTTTATATAATCTTCTCCTAAAACACTTAAAGCCTTAATAACTAAGTCTTTAGCTTCATCAAAGGTATATTCTTTGGTACTATCACTGATAACGGAAGCATATGTGTCATATAAATGCAACTCATCTAAACCTAACATTTTTCTTTTTAACTCAAAATAATGGTATAGTGGTTCAAAATTGTCATGAACGGTATTGATTAAATTATCATACACTTCTTTTTTAATATTATCTTCAAAAAGTGAGGCTTCTAAACTAGAAGGATAATTTTTAATACTACTTATAGTAGCATTAGCTTTAACATCACCAGCTAGAATTTTCGCAATGGTATTCTTATAACTAGCATATACCTCATATAAACGCATAAAAGCATTTTTTCTAGTTTCCCTATTTTCAGATTTTAAAAGTCTAGAATAACTAGAATTAGTAAGTTCTACTTCTTCGCCTTTTTCATCTTTAATAAAACCAAACTGCATATCAGAATCGGTTAATACATTAAATATTTCTTCACTGTTTCCTAATACTTGTGCAAAGGCAGTAATAATTCTTTCTTCTTTATCAGTTAACACATGGTCTTTATATCTAAAGATGTTTTCTAGATTAAACTTGTGTTCTAATAAAAGAGGTTCATCTTTATAAAATTGTTCAATTTTACTATAATCTTCTTTTAATAGTGTAGGAATCATAAAAGATGATACTTTACTGTATTCATTGTCTAGGTTGGAAACTCTACCATATAGTTCTTGGTATTTAGTATTGGCCATATCACTATCTCTATTTAAATGAGCATACATATATAGTTTATTAATGAGTCTTGATATTTTAATGTCATCATTAATTGCTTCTAATAGATTAGTTGCACTTTTCATCATATCTTGTTCATGATGTTTATAATTTTGAATTAGTTTTTCTACTTCACTATAATCTTTTTCAAAAGCATTAATATCCTTATAAATAGTTGTTAGATCCCATTTATATTGTTCTTCTATTTCACTACGTAATCTCTGCTTCTTAGCCATGTTTTCTCCTTATTATAGAAGAGTTCTAGAATACCTAGAACTCTACTACTTATTATTATTCTTTTTCTTCGTATTCAGCTTCAGCTACATCATCATCTTTGTTACTAGATGTATCAGTGTTATCATTATTATTTGCTTTAGCAGCTTCTTCTTTTTGAACGTTTTCATAAACTTTAGTAGCAAGTGCCATTGCTTTTTCAGTTAGTTTTTCTTTCTTTTCTTTGATATCATCAATATCATCTTTCTCCAAAGCTTCTTTTAAGTCTTTAATTAATGATTCGGCTTCTTCTTTTTCTTTAGAATCAACTTTATCACCTAAATCTTTGATAGCCTTTTCAGTTTGGAAAATCATTTGTTCTGCTTCATTTCTTACATCGGCTTCATCTTTACGTTTTTTATCTTCTTCTTTATGAGCTTCAGCTTCTTTCATCATACGATCAATCTCTTCATCAGAAAGATTAGTATTTGATGTAATTGTGATAGCTTGTTCTTTATTAGTACCTAAATCTTTAGCTTTAACATTAACTATACCATTAGCATCAATATCAAATGTAACTTCGATTTGTGGTACCCCACGTGGAGCTGCAGGTATTCCTGTAAGTTGGAATCTACCTAATGTCTTATTATCAGCAGCCATACTACGTTCACCTTGTAATACGTGAATATCAACGGCTGGTTGGTTATCAGCAGCAGTAGAGAATATTTGTTTCTTACTAGTTGGAATAGTTGTATTTCTCTCAATTAAAACTGTCATTACTCCACCTAATGTTTCAAGTCCAAGTGATAATGGAGTAACATCTAGTAGAACAATATCATTAACTTCTCCCGTTAATACACCACCTTGAATAGCAGCACCCATAGCAACAACTTCATCTGGGTTAACTTCACGTGATGGATCTTGACCTAATTCTTTTTTAACTAATTCTTCTACTTTAGGTATTCTAGTTGATCCACCAACAAATAATACTTTATCAATATCTTTAGCTTTTAATTTAGCATCTTTTAGGGCTTTTCTAACTGGTTCTAGTGTTGACTCTAATAAGTCATCAATCAATTCTTCAAATTTAGCACGAGTAAGACTTGTTTCATAGTTAATTACTCCATCATCACTTTGAGCTAAGAATGGAAGTGAAATTTGAGCAGTAGTCATACCACTTAAATCTTTTTTAGCTTTTTCACTAGCATCTTTGATTCTTTGCATTGCCATCTTATCACTAGATAAGTCTATTTTATATTCGTTCTTAATATCTTTAACGATATAATCCATGATACGTTTATCGAAGTCATCGCCACCTAGTTTATTATTTCCAGCGGTTGATTTAACCTCAAATACACCATCACCTAAGTCTAGGATAGATACATCGAATGTTCCACCACCTAAGTCGTAAACTAAGATAGTGTGAGCGTTTTCTTGTTTATCAAGACCATATGCTAAAGCAGCAGCAGTTGGTTCATTGATAATACGTTCAACTGTTAATCCCGCAATTTTACCAGCATTTTTAGTAGCTTGACGTTGTGCATCATTGAAGTATGCTGGAACAGTAATAACAGCTCTATCTACTTTCTCACCTAGATAACTTTCAGCATAATCTTTTAAATAACTTAAAATCATAGCTGATATTTCTTCTGGTGTATACTTTTTACCATCTAATTCTGTTTTAGTTGAAGTACCCATTAATCTTTTAATTGAAGATACTGTGTTAGGATTAGTAATAGCTTGACGCTTAGCAGCATCTCCAACTATTCTTTCTCCATTTTTATTTACAGCCACAACTGATGGAGTTGTTCTTCCTCCTTCAGGGTTAGGAATAACATGGGCTTCCCCACCCTCTAATACAGCGACACAACTATTAGTTGTACCTAAGTCAATACCAATTATTTTACTCATATAAATCATTCTCCTTTTTTTAATTTAATTTATTAACTTTAACACTACTAGGTCTTATTACTCTACCTTTATAGATATATCCAGTAACAAGAGTCTCTAGTATGATGCCATCTTCTTTATCTTTATTTTCTTCTATTAATAATGCTTCGTGGTATACTGGATCAAAATGCTCTCCATCTGATTTAATCTCTTCAACGCCAAACTTATGCAATGTATTAATTAAACCAGAATAAATCATTTTAAAACCTTCAACAAACTTAGCAATATTTTCATCTTTTTCACTTAGTTTAATTGCTCGTTCAAAATTATCAACCAATGGAAGAATCTCCATAATCAAATCTTGATTAGCATACTTTAACATATTAGATACTTCTTCATCTTTCCGTTTGCGATAATTAATTAGCTCCGCTTGATGATATCTAACTTTCTCTTCCAAAGTAGCAATATTATTTTTTAATATTAATACTTCCTCGCTGGCTAACTCTTTATTAAGAATATCGCCATTTTCTTCATCGTTGCAAGTATCTTTCTTTGGACATTCTTCTTTACCGGAACATTTATCACTATTGTCATCACATGGCTGTTTTTCTTCCGTATTAGGAACTACGTCTTCATTTATATCTTTTTCTTTTGCTTTCATTTTACTCTCCTTGCTTTTCTAAATTGGATTTAATATAATCTAACATTGTTACAACACGATCATATTCCATTCTCTTAGGACCTACGATAGCAATAGTACCTTCTTCAAGAGGCGTTTTATATTTGGTCTTGATAACAGTCATATCATCATCCAAATTATTTTCTTTACCAATATAAATCTTAATATCATTGTCTTTTTCTTCAACTAAATCTACTATCTTTTCATCATCTAGTTTTTCTAATATCTCTTTTACTTTGTCTATATTATTGAATTCGGGTTGATTTAAGATATTTTTCTTTCCTACAATATCGACATTCTTATTAGTAAAGTTATTAAATACATCATAGAACACATTGTATAATCTTTCATGTTCTTTAACATATTTACCAATGATAGGTTTTACTTCATATTCAAGTTTGGCACTTACTTCATCAATTGGTGTTCCGATAATCATATTATTAATAAGATTAACTGTTTTCTTAACTTCTTCAATATCAATATTACCTACATCAATCGTTTTATGTTCTACATGTCCTTTATCTGTAATCACAATAGCAATCATGTTTCTATCATCAAGAGGTACAACATTGAACTCTTTTAAAGTATTTTCATGAGAAGTAACACCTAATTTGATAGAAGTATAATTAGTTAATTCGGATACTATTTCCAAACTTTTCTTTAGGCAATCAGATATTTCTAATTGATTATTATGGAAGATAATCTGAAGTTTTAACATATCTTCAGCACTCATCTTTTTTAACTCCATTAAGTTATCTACATAATAACGATATCCTTCTTCACTAGGCACACGTCCCGAAGATGTATGCGTTTTTTCCAACAAACCATAATCTTCTAGTGTAGCCATCTCTGCCCTAATTGTTGCACTAGAACAATTAAGAGTATCACATATCAAATTGGAACTAACAGGTTTAGCTAACTTGATGTATTCCAAAACTATTATTTTTAAAATATCGTTTTGTCTCTTGGTTAACATATCTACCTCCTAGCAATATCTTTTTCCGATTGCTAAAATAATTATATGCCTATCGTTAGCACTTGTCAACATGTTTTGCTAACTTTTTATCGTTTTATTTTGACAAAAAAATCATAAATAAAAAAACAAAGGTTTATTTTACCTTTGGACTTGTTGTTTTTTTACTCATTGGGGTGCAATCTTTTTTGGTTAGATTTACCATAAATATTTTGATTATCATTAATATCAATTATTTTCTGCCTATACAAAGTGGCTTTAATTTTTATCAATGCTCGCCTAAGTATTTTACAAACGATTGGTTGAGAAATATTATATAAAGTTGCTATTTTTTTCTGCGTTAAAGTATCTTTATTATCAAAACCAAAATAAGCCTTAACAATATTGCTCTCTAGTTCAGGTAATCTATCAACTATTTGCTGAACTGTTTGGTATAACTCCTTAGTTTCATAATTGTCTGTAACATCTGAATCCATATCAATAAAGTGTATACTATCCTCTTCCATATCATTACTATTTATAGACTCTAAAATATTCTCTAAACTACAAATGTTTTCATTTTTTTGATTTGACCTCAAAAAAATGATAATTTCATGATTAATTGCACCTCTTAAATATTTGTCAATTGGCATTGTTTCACTCAAAGAAAATGCATCTACTCCTTTAATCAAACCAATTAATCCAACTGATACTAAGTCCTTAATATCATATCCCGTATTAACATACCCATTTAATACTTGAAGAATTACTAACTCTATATTATGTTTTATTATTTCTTCTCGTGCTTCATTATCACCACTATGCATTCTTTTAAAGTAATTACGCAAAGTTACATTATCTAATAGACCAGGGAAATCAAAATCTACAAACAAACTATCACAACTCATAAAAAATACCTTCCACAACCATTTCTATTTGCCAGTTATTATAAGTATAGCTAAATAAAAAGTCAATAAAACATATTCAAAAAAGGAGACTTAAAGTCTCCTAGTTTTCTCCTTCTTCTAACATTGTTGTAATAAAGATTCCATAACCTTTTGCGGTATCACTTACTATAGCATGGGTAACAGCACCAATTAATTTATTATTTTGAATGATAGGGCTTCCACTCATTCCCTTAATTACACCATTAGTAATATTTAGTAATTCTGGGTCGGTAATTTCAAATAAGATGTTCTTCGTTTTAGAATTTGTATTAACTTTTAAAATATTGATTGAAAACTCTTTTACTTCATTTCCTTTTAATACAGTCAAAAGCGAAGCCTCACCAAGGGCTATTTCAGAAGGTTGAGCTACTTCTATTAAATTATTCCCATTAAATTCACTAGTATAAGTTCCATAAATACCATTAGTAGTATTTTCTTTTATATCGCCATAAACAACACTTTTATTAAATGTAGCATTCTTTTCACCGGTTGTATTACTATCACTTTTAGTAGCACCAGTTACTTCTGATTTGAATATTTTACCATCTTTTATTTCAAATTTACTATTGGAGTTAGCTTCTATGATTTCGTGTCCTAACGCCCCAAATATTCGTGATGCTGGGTCAATATAAGTTAATGTACCTATACCAGTTATACCATCTTTAACATACAAGCCGGTCTTATAAACACCATTATTATCTTTAACTAAATCTAGTGTAACATTAACTTCCTTATTACCTTTTAAGATAGTCATATTTACCTTGGAATTACTAATATTATGATTAATGGCTGTTACCATTTCTTCAATATTGGATACGGTTGTATTACCTATTTTAATAATTTTATCTCCAATATCTATTCCCGCATTACGTCCTAAATAGACATCATCTACTTTATAAAAGCCTACAACCATAACACCGTTTGAATGTACCTCAATTCCTATGTTTTGTCCACCTAAGACAACTTTATCTGAATAGGCATATGCTTGTATTGGCATAACAAGTAGAAGAAGCAAGAAAATATTTAGTAGTTTACGTTTAAAATTCATGATCTCATCTCCTTTTAAAGTAACTACATTATTATTATTGTCCATAAAAAAATTACCATAACTGGTAATTTATTCAACTTGAAAATCTTCTAAAGAGCCATCTTTATTCAAAATTTTATTAACACTCTCTTCAGCCTTATTTAACTTATCATTACATACTTTAACTATTTTCATAGCTTCATTAAATTTATTAATCGCATCATCTAATGGAATATTTCCATTTTCCAAATCTTTAACAATTTGTTCTAATTCGTTAAGAGACTCTTCAAAATTTTTCTCTTCTTTTTCTATTACTTTGGTCATTAGTTACCTCCATTTTTATTAAAATCATTTCTAATTATATTTTCACCACTTGAATTCATAATAGATTTAGACATTTGTCTATCTATTTTTACATTACTAAAAGGATTGCTTCTTGTTGGTATATTATTAATACCATTTATATTGCTAGGATTTTTATTAATCCCTCCAATATTTGTTGGTGTCTTAGTAATTCCGGCAATGTTTCCAGTCTGAAAGTTTTTAGAAGCGGAATTAAAGTTATTATTACCAAATCCATTATTAAACATAAGTACCTCCTATATTACTTTAGCATCTATCTTACCATCTTGTAATTCTATATTAATTATATCATCTTTTTTAATTTTTTTAATAGAATCGATTGCTTTATTGTTATTCTTAACTATAGCATAACCTCTTTTAAGAGTTAAAATAGGATTAAGTGTTTCTAATTTTTGAAGTAAATTGTTATATTTATTAGTATTTTTAGTTAATAAATTATTCATACTATTAATAAGATTATTATTAATTAATGTTATCTTATTACTATTATTATTAACTAAATTTTTATAATTTATTAATAAGCGATTGTATAAATTATCAAATTTTTGTTCTTTAACTTCATATATGGTCAAAGGATTTTTTAAAACAAAACTGTTCTGTAACTTATTTAATAATTCTTTTTTAATAGCTATATTATTATTAATATTAGTTATGATTCTTAATTCTAGTTGTTTTAAAAAATTAGTAACATCGCTCATATTAGGTACGGCCATTTCGGCTGCACCAGTTGGAGTTGGAGCTCTAAGATCGGCTACAAAGTCAGATATGGTAAAATCTATTTCATGACCGACAGCTGATATTACAGGTGTATCTAAGTCATAAATGGCTCTTGCTACAATTTCTTCATTAAAAGGCCATAAATCTTCAATTGAGCCACCACCACGCCCTATAATTAAGACATCAAGAGGATATTCTTTCGATAAGTTAATATTCCTAACAATATCACTAGCAGCCTCATCACCTTGGACTAAACTTGGAAAAAGAATAGTCTTAGCAAGAGGCCAACGTCTTTTAATAGTTGACAAAATATCTTTGATAGCGGCGCCTGTAGGAGCAGTAATAATACCGATAGTATTAGGTATTTTAGGGATTTTTTTCTTTTTAGTGGGATCAAATAAACCTTCGCTTTCTAATTTCTTTTTTAATTGTTCAAAGGCGATGTATAAGTTTCCTACACCATCTTCAGTCATTTCATTAACATATATTTGATAACCACCCGTTGCTTCATAAACACTTATTTTACCAGATACTAATACCTTCATACCATCAGTAGGTACAAATTTGATTTTACTAGCAGCACTAGAAAACATTACCGCATTAATTCTTGTATTTTCATCTTTAATTGTAAAATAAAAGTGACCTCTAGTATGTGCTTTAAAATTGGATATTTCTCCCTTTAAATAAACATTATCTAAGTTGACATCATTATCAATCTTATACTTAATGTACTTAGTTAACTGGGTAACTGTAATATAATTGTGATTCATTTTTATACCTCATTGTGATATATTTTATCTAAGGTAGCATTTAACATTTTAACAACTTTTTCATCACTATATTTTTTAGATAATTCAATCGCCTCATTAATAGCCACAACACTAGGAGTTTCTGTATACATTAATTCAAAAATAGCAATACTCAAAATAGCTTTATCAACTTTACTAAGTCTATCAATATTCCAATCAACTAAATATTTATTAGCAAGATTACTAATTTCATCTTGATGGGCAATAACCCCTTCAACTAATTCATTAACAAAACTATTTTCTACTTCTAATTGCTCCTTAATTAAACTCTTAATATCATATCCGGCCGAAGTATTTTCCAAAATATATTTTTGATATAACACTTTCATACTAATTTCACGTAGTTCACTTCTGTTTTTCATATCACTTCACCTACTAAAAGTTTATCATAAATAAAAAATAAAGTCATTATAAACTTTATTTTATTTAAACTATATTTATTGGGCCTCCCCGTTTAGTCTAAAATATTCTACCTCTAACCAATAACTTAATTTGCTTAAAAGCGATGTTTCAATTACTTTATACGATAATAATGACTCGTAAGAGTAATTATCATCAACAAATCTTGTTCCAGATATTAATCTCAAGTTTTCAACTTCACTAATTTTTGATAGAATTGTTGTTCTTCTATTACTATCATTACTAACAAGCAGATTTTTATAGGATGCGAAATTTTCCGCACTGCAGTTTTCTCTTGACATTTGCCATTGCAAATTCATTAATTCTTCATTAGTAATTTTGTTTTTATCTCTATACTTACGAATAGGATTAGAATTTGTATACATACTGCCATCATCAGTATATTCTATATAGCACATTCTAATATCACTTACTAACCTATTTAAGATAGATTCATAGTCTTTATCGTCAATAGAAAAGTTCTTTAATTTACCCCAATTCCAACTTTCCATAGGTTCAGTTATCTTATTCATACTTTCTTCTATAGAATGAATATTAACATCATATAACTGCCACATATTAGAATATTTGCTAATATCATAACTAATATCTTTATTGCTGAAAATGTTCAGACTAATAACCCCGATTGTTACTACTAATAAAATAATTATAACAGTTATTATAAAATATATTTTACGTTTCATTAAAACACCACATCCTTTACAGTTTAATACATATATTCATATTCCTTTAATAATATATATTGTTTAACAACGATACAAGTACAAATTGTAATACGATTGGCAAATGTATCTATTTTGCTAATTTTTTCTATATTACAATTCATAAAACAATAACTTTGATTATATTGTTTTTATTCATTAATCTTCTAATTATTCCAATACAATTATGTTTAACAGAATATTACCTTTTTCTACCTGTTTTTATTTCTTCTTGAACCGCTTGCATTTTTTCTCTTTCTTTCATTGGCCCAGCTTGAGAAGAGGAATCTAGTGAACTTTGATATTTCTTAGACAAGGTAGAATGTTTTACATAAATACCATACGTTAGGACTAAATCACTTAGCGCATCTACATACTGCACGTAATCTATTGTATTGCTTTTTCTCCATTGTTCTAATTGTTGCTTATTTTTTTCAAAGTCAGCATCTAATTGTTCGGGTGATTTATATTCTTGTATAACGTGGCCATTAACTACTTGTGCCTGTCTATCGTTATCCACTATACTAGCAATCATTCTAACGGGATATTGAATTATACTTCCTATATCCGTACTAAGAACTTCACTTTCTCCTGCTTCAATTAATTGTTTTAATCTATAAAATCTAGAAAAATTTGTGCTTATTCGACTGTTAATTATAGAATATTTTCTATTGAATTCATCATCGTCCATTGTAGCATGCAAAGATTCTAACTTAATTAATTCAGCCCTTGCTGTAGTTTCTCTACTATAAAATATTTTAGCATCTCTTCTAGCATTTTGCATGGCTATATCTAATCTGTCTTTCCATTTATCCTCATATAAATCCATAATTTACCTCCAATAATAAATAAAGCACTATTATTATAATACTAGTATATCATTCTAATGTCGAAAGTACAATATAACAAAAACTATTGCCTATTATCGAGCAATAGCATTCATCATTTTATTTAAACTCAAAGTAATAATCAAGAATTCTAACCATATCTCCTTCTTTACAACCCATAGCTATTAATTTATCATCAATTCCCATTTTTCTTAATTTATTAGCAAATCTTTGAATAGCATCTTCCGTATTGAATTTAGTCATTCTAAATAACTTCTCAACCTCTTCACCTTTAATAACGAAGTCATTTCCATCTTTTTCAATCGTATATGGTTCTTCTTTTTTAAACTTATACAAGACATGTGACTCAAAAGTTTCCTCATCATATAATGGTGTATTAGGAATATTATCTAACATTTCAGCAAGATGCGTTACTACTTCTTCAAGGCCACTATTAGTAATAGCTGATACTTCATATATAGGATCTTTTACTTTTTTCTTAAATTCCTTTAAATTATTTTTAGCACCTTCCATATCCATTTTATTAGCAATGATTATTTGGGGTTTATTTAATAATTTTTTATTAAAATTTTCTAATTCTTTATTAATAGTAACATAATCATCATATGGATTTCTTCCTTCGTAACCGGACATATCGATAACATGAGCAATAATTCTAGTACGTTCAATATGTCTTAGGAATCTATCTCCTAATCCTTCTCCCCTACTTGCTCCTTCAATCAATCCTGGCAAATCGGCCATAACAAAACTTCTTCCATCTTTGGTCCTACACACTCCAAGATTAGGGGTTAAGGTCGTAAAGTGATAAGCTGCAATCTTAGGTTTAGCTTTAGACACACACGAAATAATTGTACTTTTACCAACACTAGGTAGGCCTACTAAGCCGACATCTGCTAAAAGCTTAAGTTCTACTTTTAAAGTTCTATCTTCACCGGGTTCACCATTTTCCGCAAAGTTAGGGGCAGGATTATTTTGCGTTTTAAATGCGGTATTACCTCTTCCACCTCTACCACCGTATGCTACTACTACTTCATCGTTTTCATGTTTTAAATCTGCTAAAATTAAGCCGGTATCATTATCAGTAATAACGGTTCCTAGTGGTACTTTCACAATAATATCTTTGGCATTTGCTCCATCTTGGTTTTTACCACGACCATTTTCCCCTTTTTCACCTTTAATTTTTTTCATATATCGTAAATCAATTAAAGTATGAAGTCCTAAGTCAACTACAAATTTAATGTCAGAACCTTTACCACCATTACCACCGTATGGTCCTCCCATCGGGATATATTTTTCACGGCGAAAAGCAAGACATCCATCTCCACCGTTTCCAGCTTCAACCTTAATAATAACTTCATCTACAAACATATACTTCACCCCTTATTCAACTTATTAATTATTTCTTATATATAATTGGTTGCTCATAATAATTAAAATATCTATCATGTTTAGACTTGATGAGAATTTTATCAAAATCAACTATATAATGATTAAAACTAATTTTATCAGCGGCAGCTAATTGATAATTCTCATCATCCATATTATAAATATAAAATGATTCAAAACTCTTAAAATTTGCTGGATATACAATAATATTATGAACTTTAGGCATAAAATCTTTCATATATTCATCAGCAAACTCATCATAATATTGTTGAGGCCCTTCCACATGATTTAATACTATTCTTTCGTATAATTTTCTTCTAAAATGATGATATGAAGCAGGCGATAACTGAAAAATCTTCTCACTTGTAATAGTATCTTTATTAACTTTATAAATACATTCTTTAATTCTAGAATCATGTTTTAAAAAGGGATATTGTTCTGTTGTTAAAACGGTATCGTTTTTAGGACAACTATCAATTTTGGTTAACGGACACCCTAAAAAATAATTATCGGCATCCTTAGTAACCACATAAGTAGAAATTTGCTCTCTTTGTACTAACCATGGTGCATCATAATATGGTACTCTTTGGGCAAGAACAATAGTGCCACTTTTTAATTTTATGTTTTCTCCTATACAATTCATCCTATCACGTCCTTAGTGAACTTATTTTATTAAAGTATATAAAATTTGTCAATTATTTTCCAAAACAAAAAAGTATGGCAATCATACTTTATGTGTTTAATTAATTATTAACGGGATAACAACTAACTTTAGTTTTATCTTTCCCATGTGTTTCAAATTTAACTACACCAGTTACAGTTGTATATAGTGTATCATCGTTTCCTTTTTTAACATTTGTACCTGGGAATATTTTAGTTCCTCTTTGTCTATATAATATAGATCCAGCACTAACTAATTGTCCATCAGCAGCTTTTGCTCCTAATCTACGTCCTTTTGAATCACGTCCATTTGATGTAGATCCTTGTCCTTTATGGTGAGCAAATAACTGGATATTTAATTTTAACATATTCATTGTATTTCCTCCTTTATCTTAATATTATTGGGATAATCTTTTTCTAATTCTTTTAATAAGTTCAACATATTAGTAATAATATTAGAAGTAACTTGGTTCTTAACCTTAACTTTAATGAGAAACTCATCTTGCTTCTCTTTATATTCAACATAGTCTTTATCAAACATCAAAATCGCATTGATACTAGTGATAACAATTGATGAAATAGCACTGCAAACAATATCACGCCCTACTATATCAAATCCCGAATGACCAAGTAACCTAATTTCACTTTGCTCTTTATTTACTAATACTCTAACCATATTTTATCCTTTAATTTTTTCAATAACAACTTTGGTATATGGTTGTCTATGTCCTTGTTTACGGCGATTACTTCTATCTTTTAATTTGTATTTAAAAATAGTAATCTTTGGTTGTTTACCTTGTTTTTCAATTTTTCCTTCAACCGTAACAGAATCAAGATAAGGATTTCCTACTTTTCCATCACATACTAATACTTCATTAAACGTTACTTTGTCACCAACGTTACCATCTAGCTTTTCTACATAGATTGTATCACCTTCGGCAACATAGTATTGTTTACCACCAGTTTTGATAACTGCTTTCATAATTTACCTCCTTTATTAATTCTAGACTCGCTTTAAAGGTACAACATAAGTTGTTTATAACCTATTCAATGCGGTTTGAGCTATAAAGGCTTCAAACATTTAAGATTTTAACACATCTAGAAATAATAGTCAATATTTTACATATACTTTTCCATTGATTTCATCATTTGATTAACTTGTTTTTGTGAAGGTTTCCTTCCCATTTGTGTCATTAATGCTTTAATCATCTCTTCATTTATAGGAGGATTCTTCTTTAAATAACTTGTCATGACTTTTCTTGATACAAAGAAACCAATAATAGCACCTATAATTAACCCTATTAATACTTGTAATATATCAATTAACATATTATCATCTCCTTACTAAGTATTTTACTAAAAATATCCAGTTTAGACAAGTAATTTAATGTTAGATAGGAAAAAATAATCATGATTATTAAAATCACATACAAAAAAATGAGGATCATATTGATTTAACAACACAAAAAATTCGGTATAACTACGATTAGCATTAATAATCATATGTGTATTTTTTACTTTTAAAATACTAACCTCATCTTTATATAGATTATTTAGGATATGTTCATCCCCTTTTTTACTATATTTCATCTTAGTATGTAATAATACATATAGATATTTATCTACATCAAATTTATCAATTTTATCTATCATTTGGTTAAATAAATTAAAACCAAACCCTATTTCATTTTTTCGCATATAGTACATCTGATTCAAAATGTTATATAGAGTATTAGGCGTATCTTTGTATAGCTCTACATACTCTTCTTTGATTTTAAAAACATAATATATTCTCATTTCTTTCACCCAAGATAAATATATCTAATGGTCACAATAAATTTTGTCAAAAAAAGAAAAACTATTTTAAAAGTTTTTCAATTTTATCAGCAATTAAATTAGCATCAAATCCGAATGCTTGTAATACATCATTTTTATTACCACTTTTACCGAATTCATTGACATTAAATAAATGATCTTTATTATTGGTAAATTGGTACCAAGAATAGGAAGAAGATAATTCTAATACAAATATTTCGGTATCTTTAGGAATGATAGTCTCTTGATATTTTTTATCTTGTCTTTTAAATAATTCAATAGATGGCATACTTACAAGACGGATAGCTATACCCCGTTCTGTTAAAATACGATAAACATCACGCGCTATTCCTACTTCTTCACCACTAAATATTAATATAGCTTCTAAATTGCCATGTTCTTCTTCTAAGATATATGCCCCTTTTTTAACTTCATTGACTCTAGTCTTGTCAGTTATTTGAACCTTATTACGATCAAGGATAATACAAGAAGGATATCTTGTTTCCAAAATAGTTTTATAACACCCTAATACCTCATTAGCATCACATGGACGATATATATCTAAATTAGGAATACTTCTAAGCATAGCTAGTTGTTCGACTGGTTGATGAGTAGGACCATCTTCACCTACTGATATAGAATCATGGGTAAATATATACATAACCGGCAATTTCATTAAAGCGCTCATTCTAATGGCGGGTTTTAAATAATCTGCAAAAGATAAGAAAGTTGAGGCAAAAGGAGTGAGACCTGTTAAAGCTATACCATTAGAAATAGCTCCCATAGCATGTTCTCTTACTCCATAATTTATGTTACGACCCTTGCGATTGCTACTAGAAAAAGTTTTCTCATTATTTAAAACCGCATAAGTTGAACTACTAACATCAGCACTTCCACCAATAATAAATGGATAATGCTTAGCGATAGCGTTTAATATTTTTCCAGATGAGGCACGCGTTGCTTCCATTCCATCCTCTGGCATTTCATAATATATATCTTTAACCTTAATAGCATCTTGATAATTTATAATATTATCTAGAGCTATTTGCATATTTTCATCTAATTGATTTTTCTTATCAAGCCATTTATCATAAAGCTTACTACAACGTTCATTAATCATATTTTGAAAATTGGTAACAGCATCACTTGACACTAAGAAAGGAGCTTCTCGCAAATTCAATTTGCTTTTTATAGCCAAAATATCATCTTGTTCTAAAGGTTTACCATGTACTTTAGCAGTGCCCTGATTTTTAGAACCCTTACCAATAATGGTCTTAATTTCAATAATAGTTGGTTTATTACTATCTTTAGCTTTATCAATAGCTTCATTAATACTAGCCACATCTTCTCCATCACTTACAAATAGATAATTCCAGTTCATGGCTTCAAAACGCATACGAATATTTTCATTAGCACTTCTATCTAGACTACCGTCTAAAGTTATATCATTAGAATCATACAAAACAATTAATTTATTAAGAGATAATTTTCCCGCAATGGAACAAGCCTCATAACTAACGCCTTCCATCAAATCTCCATCACTACACAAAACATAGGTATAATAATCGATAATCTTTTTACCAAAATAACTAGATAAATACTCTTCGCCAATAGCAATACCTACAGCACTTGCTATTCCCTCCCCCAAAGGTCCAGTCGACATATCAACCCCAGGAGTTACTCCATACTCTGGATGACCAGGCGTAATAGAACCAATATGTCTAAACTGTTTTAAATCATCTAAACTTATTGGAAAGCCGGCCATATATAAAGTAGCATACAATAATGCTGAAGCATGTCCAGCTGATAAAATAAAACGATCTCTATTTATCCATTGGTCATTGCTAGTAGAAAAACGTAAGTGATTAGCATATAAAGTATAAATTATTGGTGCCGCCCCTAATGCAATACCAGGATGACCACTCTTAGCATTATCAATAATATCTATAGAAAGGCCTCTAAGACTATCAATTATTTTTTTTTCTATTTGTGTTTCTTTATTATCTTTCTTCATTAATATGTTCATATGTATCTCTCCTTTTATTATTATAACATGAGTCAAAAGAAAAAGACATATTAGTCTTCTTTAACTAGTTCAATGCTAGACAAATAATAGTCTTTGTCTTGATCCATTATAAAGGTATATTTATATAAACTTCCTTTTGTAAGATAATCATCACTTTGGGCAGCAGGATCATTAGTAATTAAATTATTAAAGTTAGCATCACTATATACTCCATCTCTTCTTATAAATACTATTCTATGATAAAGTTCAATACCCGTTTCTGTTTTAACAGCTCTCTCAAATTTTTGTTGAAGGTATTTTTCAATGGTATTATTTGAAGTAGAACTAGTACATGTAAGCAAATATTGATTATCTTTTTTTACTAGTTGTAAATCTATAGGCACTATATCATCATAATAATACTTTAAATGATATGGGTTATCATCAAAAGATACATCTGGTCCCAAGGTTTTTAGAATTACTGTGTTCATTTGTTCCTCAGTAATAACAATTCCTTCACTATTACAAGTAGACACATATTGCTCGAAGTTAACGGAATTCAATAAATTATGGAATTCTTCCGATCTTTGTAGAATATACATTTTAAGATTATTAGGGATTTGACTAGATGTAGTCTTGGCATTTTGATATATTATGAATGGATCAACATAATAAAAATCGGATAAAGAAAATTCAATTATATTATTAAGTTTGATAACCGTGGTATTTGACAAATCTATATCTCCCAAAGGTATTTCTGTATCATCTATATCTACATCATCGGTATTTTGATTGCCGGTTGATATATTGTTATCTGAAGTAACATTACTCTTTTTACTATTAATTCGTAAAGGATTAAGGATAACAAAAATAAATAACATCCCAAATAAAATAATAATCATTAATAATATAAATAGTTTCTTTCTAATAAGATTTATTTGTTCGGGATCATATACAGCTGTTGGTTCTTTATCTAAAGGAGAAGAAATACCGTATAACTTATTAATACGATTCTCTACTTCGTTTTGATTATGATCAGTATATTCCTGATTATCATCAATATCTTTTTTGTCTTCCCTCATACCTTTCACCTACTTTTTAACATATTCAAAACCCCTTATTTTGTATATATAATATCATTAAATCTAAATAAAGTAAAGATTGGAAATAAAATATAAATACTTATAATGCTTAATCAACCAGATGACAAAATGTTTTGCTAATTTGTCTTATTATAATAATTTTTTATATATTCTAAAGTTTCTTTAGCTGAAGGAGAAATATGATAACAATTAGCAACCAATTCGCTAGTAAATTGTTCTTTATAAATTTTATCTAAGAAGGTCAATAATGTATCAAAATAATGACACGAATTATATATAATTATAGGTTTATCAAATTCTTTTCCCCTTTTACTTTCAATAGTAGCCAAAAATTCATATATAGTGCCTATCCCTCCTGGTAAAAAGATAATCGCATCACTTAGAGCAATCAAAGCATCTGTTCTTCTACTTATAGAATTGGTAACAATTTCTTTAGTACACTCTAAAGAATTAAAATCTTCTTTATAGACCTCAGGACTTATGCCAATAACTTCTTTATTGTGATTAAGAGCTGTTTCAACACATAATCCCATTATTCCTCTATTTGAAGCCCCAAATACTAAATCATTATTCTCTTTAAATAATTCATCAAGGTATTTTTTACAATCATCTAAATATTTTTGAGGAATATCGTTGCTAGATGAACATCCAATAAATAACTTCATGTCCTACCTCCTCTATTTTAATAATATCATATTAATAAATGTTTTAGTATAACAACTTAATAAAAAATAATTATAATTTGGAGTTTGTTGTCAAACTATTGTTAAGCCAAAGTTTTAAGCAAAGTAAAAGGAATTTTATTTGACATATCTATTCATTTATGTTAAAATACAAGGCATTAAAAAAGGGGGAAAGTTTATGTATTATGATGATGGATGGGTACATTTGGGGGCCACAGATGGTGTTAGAATATTACGTACTGCTACCGAAGATTTAAACACATATAATAATCTTGCCGTGTATTTAGCTAATCAACATGATTATTTTTCTTTAATAACATTAAAATTTATAATTTTAACTAGTTCTCTTGGATTATTAGATAAACCATTTGATATTAATCATGTCAAGACCACAACTTATAATTTTGGACAATACAGTAAAACTACAAATGAAACCATTATTGGTAATTTAGCAGAAAACCCAAGTAACTATGGATTAGAGTTAATGGAATATATTATTAAACATTATCCAGTCAATTTAGAAGTAATTCCGTTAATCGAATCACCAAATAATGGTATGCAAGATATCATCGCCCGTTTTACTAACAACATTGCCTATATGAGACATGATGATAACGAGTTTTATAAAAGATATGATATGGTTGATAAAAAAATAGATATTTTAACTTATTTGATTAAATCAGGAAGGGTATGTGAGCAAGATAAACTTTATATAATAAATACCCTTAGAAATGCTGTTGAGATAGGATTTACCACTGAACAAAGTTTTAAACTTCAACAATTAAGATTTATGTTAGGACAAAAGGAATTATATGACATGACAGTTAGTATTTTAATAAATGAGGGTATTATTACTATTAATGATGGTCATGAAAAAGAAGAAGTTGTGCAAAAACTAATGCTAGATTATAATAGAAAACAAAGTGATGAACAACTCAAAATAGAATTACAACGAGAACTAGATAAAGAAACAATTGGTCTATCTAGGCTTAGATATATGAAATACGAAATACCACAATTAATAAAAAAATATAATATAAAATAAATAAAAAAGTGATTTTGATATGAATCCTGTTTCTAGGTAAAAAAAACAGGATTCATGAGTGTGTAAGGAATTCTGTGTAAATGCAACTTTCCACGATAGGAAGTAAGTTAATTCTTACTTCCTTTTGTTATTT
>CANQGH010000012.1 GCA_947601845.1 uncultured Bacilli bacterium
TTGTTACTAACTTGTCATCATACTTTAAGTTGCATTTAACCTTAAAAAGTTGCGTTTACTTTAAAATTTGAGCAGTATTAGTAAAAACTGGAAGTAATCAGGATGGTGGAAATATGAAAATTGCTGTTTGTATACCTAGTTATAATGAAATGGAAAATATAAAAAATATAACAATTAAAATAGATAATGCATTAAAATTATTGGATGATAAATATGAAAGTATAATAGTAAATTGTGATAATAATAGTCCAGATGGAACGAATAAAATTTTTAAAACAACTCATACTTTTCATAAAAAAGAAAGTATTATTTCTTTGAAAAAAGGAAAGGGGATAAATTTATATAATTTTTTTGAATTTTGTGTAAAAGAAGATGTTATTTATGCGGTTACTATTGATTCTGATTTAAAAAGCTTTGAGGAAAATTGGATAGTGAAAATGATTGAAAAACTTGAACAAGGAAATAATTTTGTTTGCCCGTTATATTCGCGAAGGAAGGAAGAAGGTAATACAACTAACCATTTTGTTTGCCCTGTTCTTTATTCAATTTATGGTATATTTATAAGGCAACCAATAGGCGGAGATTACGCTTTCGATAAAAAATTCATTGTTGAAATACTAAAAGAAGAATTTAGTAAAAATATATTACAATATGGAATTGATGTTTTTATGGTAGTAACAGCAATTGCTAAAAAAATGAAAATTACAGAAGTAAATTTAGGAGAAAAAATTCATGGGATTAGTTATCATAAAATGCTAGATATATTCGAATGCGTTTTACGGGGTTTTACTGAAACGTATAAATGTTATCCAATGAGATTAAAAAAGCAAGATATTAGCTATAAAGCATTGGAAATTAAAAATAATAAATGGCAGTATTTAGAACCATTTAAGGAGAAATATATTGACTATTTGGAAGATAGAAGTTATTATAACTATGAAAAAATGAGAAAAGATTGGCTTAATATTTTAAATATTTATATTAATTCTCTTCCAAACGTCAGTGAAGTATTAATTACAAAAATGAAGAAAACATTTATTAATTATTGCTTAAGTTTTTGGTATTATGTAGACAAAAATAACAATACTTTATGGGAAAATATTATTGTTGATAATTCGTTACAATTAGGAGGTAAAAATGGAATTACAAATTGAAAAAGATTATATGAATCCAGAAAGTAGAAAGATAGAAATTGTTGAAAGGAAAGGAATCGGGCATCCTGATACATTAGCAGATAAATTAGCTGAAGAATGTTCAAGAGTTTATTCAAAATATTGTTTAGAAAATTTCGGATGTATACTACATCATAATATTGATAAATTATATATTGGTGGTGGTTTATTTCTTTTAGATGAAAAGAAAAATAAAAAAAGGTATAATCCAATTAGAGTTGAACTTAATGGACGTGTATCTAATGAAATGAATGGTAAAAAGATAGATTTAGAGAGTATATTTGTTCCAATTATTAAAAGATATTTATCAGCAGTTTTACCTAGGTTAGATGCTGACAGAGATCTAAATATTATAATTAATTGTACCCAATTTTCTAAAAGAGAATATTGGTATCAACCGCGAAATATTGATGATGTTCCAGATGCTAAGGATTTGTTTGCTGCGGATACATCATTATGTGTGTGTCATGGTAAAATGACTTTTTGTGAGGAGTTAGCATTTAATTTGGAACAATCATTTTGGAATTATGATGATTTTGGATATGCTCATCCTAAATATAACGATATTGGTCAAGACATTAAGGTGATGGTCAGTAGAATAAATAATGATGTTACTGCTACTATATGTATGCCCGTATATAAAGATATTTATAATACCAAAGAAGAATATGACAAAATTGTTTTTGATCATGAAAAGAGGTTATATAAAGTAGCAGAAAACATTAATAATAATAAAAAATATAATATTAAAATAGAAATCAATCGTTTACCAGATGGAACATATCGAAACTATTCATTAGTTATAGGTAGCTGTATTGAATGTGGAGAAGAAGGTGTTGTTGGAAGAGGGAATAATGCTCAGGGCTTAATATCTAGTTTTAGGGAGCATACGGTTGAGGCAGCCTGTGGGAAAAACACAAGATACCATACAGGAAGAGTTATAAATTTTATGGCTGATAGGGCAGTAAAAAGAATATATAAAGAGTTAGGGATCTCTTCTACTTTATACTGTTTAACTAGAAATAGAGGGTCTATATTCAAACCATATTTATTTTATTTAAGTGTAGATGATAGTACCAAAAACAAAGAATGTATAAAGATAATTGATGAAGAATTTAATGATAATTTTGTTGAAAAAATTTTAACTCCAAGGAGATTGTTTTAAAATGGAAAGATTTTGTATTAGCATACATGGAGCCTCAGTACGCTACATTAGTGATGTTCCATTGCAGAATTACTATTTAAGTAATAAGGATTATCTAGAATTTTTTAATGCTAAAATAGTTCCAGATAATGATAATGTAGCTTATACTGTTGTTTATCATGATTGTAATAGCAAAGAAATAATTACTATAAACAATGAAACTATGACTATCAATTATCCATTTAATATGTTATCAAAATCTATTTTAATTTATATGGGATACCATTTTCTAGAAAAACAATTTGGTGAGATGGGGTTATGTTCGTGTCACTCAGCATGTGTAGAAAAGAATGGCAAAGCCACCTTAATAATAGGGGAAGCCGGTGCTGGAAAGACAAGTTTAGCAGTTAATTTATGTCAAAATTATGGATTCTCATTAATAAGTAATGATATGACTTTAATTGGAATGGAAGATGAGGTATTAAAGGCATTTGGTGGTACAAAGTTTTTAAATTTAAGATTATTGTCCGTAGCTAATAATATGCCTAATTTATTATATTTGTTTCAAAATGATATTAAAGATTCTTGGACTAATAAAGTTTCTGTAATGGCAAGAGATGTTGGAATAATAGAAAACTATGATATTGTTCCAATAGATAATATTTTATTTGTTCATATTGATAATCGAAATAATGAATTTAAATTTAGTAATGGAGATAGTTGGCGAAATAATTTTTTATTATATCAAAATTTGTCTAGTCATATAAGAGGAAGTTCAGCAACATTTATAAATAAAAATGGTCACCCGATTGGTTATATACCTCCATTTGAGTCTGAATTGGCTTATGATGGCAGAAAAAAGATTATTGATACAATTAATAGTAGTGATCATTATTATTATATCAATGGTAGTTTGCAAAGTGCTATTGAGTTTGTAAATAACTTACAACAAAAAGATAACAAAAAAGAAAAAAGATTGGAGAAATAAAAATGGGGAAAAGCGACATTAGTTTTAAAAACGATGAATTACAAGTAAAATTCAACTTTAGAGTTGCTTGTATTGTTACTGGACAAAAAAAGATTTTAATTCAAAAAAATTTTAATGATGATTACTATTCTATTATTGGGGGACGAGTTAAGTTCTTTGAAGATACAACAGAAGCTTTAATAAGAGAAATAAATGAAGAAACAGGGATTACAATTTCTCGCGATGAAGCTAAATTAATTGATATAGTAGAGAATTTCTTTATATACGACAATACAAAATTTCATGAAATATTGTTTATATATAAAGTGGAAGAAAATGAAAAACTTATGATGATGGATAACTTTAAAACAATAGATAAAAATAACTCCATAAATCTATGGGTAGACATTAAAGAATTAAATAAATATAAAATTATGCCTACAATAGTAAAGAAAATAATTGATAACGATAAACTGAACCATGAAATAATAAAAGATTATTAAAATAGTATGTTTTTATGATTTGAAAATATAATTAAGTATGAACTATTAATATAGTTCTTTTTTATTTCAGGCGAGGTGAAAAGAGATGAAAAAGAAGGGGAAAAAATCTATAAAAACTTATTTTAACTATATAGAGGAATTTAAAACATGTAAAAATGATGTTACAGAAGAGGAACTAAAAAATATTTTTAATAAGAAATATTATAAATATATAAGAAGAGTAGAAAATAGATATTTAGGAAGTAAAGAGTGTGACTAGGGTTGTTTTATATTTAAGATTATCTGATGAAGACCGTAATAAGCTTTCAAAAGATGAGAGGTCCGAAAGTATCAAAAATCAAGAATTAATGTTGAGAGAATATGCAGGGAAAGATGGATGGAAAGTTGTTGGGGTTTATAGTGATGAAGATTGGTCGGGAGGAGATGCCACTAGACCAGAATTTAATAAAATGATAAAAGAATGTGAAACTGGTAATGTTGATATTGTTTTATGTAAAACCCAAGCTAGATTCGCAAGAGATTCTGAACTTATAGAAAAATACATACATAATTTATTTTTAGAGTGGAATGTTAGATTTAAAACAGTTGTTGATCATATTGACAATACTAAAAAAGAAACAAAAAAAACAAGTCAAATTTTAGGTTTAACTGATGAATGGGCACTTGAAGATACTTCCCTTAATATTCGTGAAACTTTTAAAACTAAAAGAATAGCTGGAGAGTGTACTGCTAGTTTTGCACCATATGGCTACTTAAAAGACCCAGAAAATAAAAATCATTTGATACCAGATCCTGTAGCTTCTATTATAGTAAAAAGAATATATGATGAATATATGAAAGGCATTGGGTTAGACAAAATTGCCAATGGTCTTAATGAAGATGCTGTATTAAGTCCGTTTGAATATAAAGTGGCAAACGGTTCCAAGCTCAAAATCCCCTTATTAAAAAAATACTTTAATTATGAATATATAGAAAAGGCTGGAACTTATGTAGTAGATGTTACTTTTACTAATAAAGAAGATAAAATACTAAAGAATTTAGTTAGTTTTAATTATCTTACTATTGATATGAAAACTTTTAATAGTAAATGCGATATCATCTTAAAAAAGTGTTCTTTTGGTAGAACAAAAATTTACTATTCAGAAAAAGAAAATTTGAATATTGCTAAATTTAACGAAGATGACTTTATGCCATTAAAAGAAAATGATATTATTCCCAAAACTGCCACTTGTATTGCAACAATTACAAAAGAGTTAGATCGTAAACATATTATTTACTATCAATTTGAGATAAAACTTAAAGAAAATTTAAAAAAAGAAAAGTTTTATTTTGATATTAAAAACTATGCAGATAATAGTAATCGTGACTTAGAGTTTGAAAAAAATATTAGGCGCAAAATGAAATGGTCCGAACAAACAATAAAAAAAATTCTAAAAGATGAAGTTTATATTGGTAATATGATACAGTTTAAAACTACTACGGTAAGTTATAAAAATCATACAGTTATTAAAAATGATGATGAAGATAGAATAAGAAGAAATAATACCCATAAAGCTATAATTGAATCAGATGTTTGGTATAGTATTCAAAAAAGATTAGAAGAAAAATCCAGAAGTTGTAACAATGGAACAGTGCACTCTTTTTGTAATAAAGTTTATTGTATGAATTGCAGTAGATTATTCGCTAAATGTGGTAAAAATAATGAAAATGGATGGGGATATTTATGTTGTAAAGATAAAAAAGATAATTGGGCTAATTGTAATAATAAAAAATGGTTAAAAGAAGATGAATTACATAACTATGTTTTAGAAAAATTAAATGCTATATTAGATAGATTTTTTGATAATGATATTCTTAATAAGTTAAATGAAGAAGAAATAGAAAATGATTTATTTGAAGAGAAATTAATGACCTTACAAAAAGAAAAAGAGAGAATAATTATGGATTTACAAAGAAAAAGTATATATTTTCAAAAATTATATGAAGATCGTATTTCCGGACTAATACCGGAAAAAGAATTTTTAGTATTAATGAATAAATATAAAGATGATAATGTTATGTTGGAAGATAGATTAAAAATTATAAAAAAAGATATTAAGATTACAATAGATAAAAAAGAAACATTAAAAACTAAAGAAGATATATTTAAAAAATATAGACGCATAGAAAAATTAAATATCGAAATTGTAAGTGATTTTATAGATAAAATTTTTATAGGTTCTTATGATGATGAAAAAAAATGTAGGAATTTTAAAATAATATGGAATTTTAATGTTTAAAATAATTAAAGAAGATTTAAACAATGGAGCAACCGGAGCAACAGGACCAGCTAATGGGTTAAATGCATATGGTGGCCTATACTCAACGGCTGCTCAAGATTTTACAACAACAACAGGGACACCAACTCAAGTTACATTAGATGGTACTATGACAGAACAAGGGGTTGACAGCGCTACTAATGATAATGCCATCACGATTACAACGGCTGGTAATTATGAAATAACATATAATGTTATAGCTGAACTAGATAATGCCGGTAATTTGACATTAGCCGTTAGAAATAGCGGTGCCAATATCCCAGGAACCGTTCAAACGTTAACCTTGACTGCTAATGAAGCTGAATCATTTGGGGGAAGTATTGTTGTAGCATTACCAATAGGTGCTATTATCGATATAGCGTTAACTTCTACAACTAATAACACTGATGGTACTGTAAATCAAGCATCATTAACGGTAAAACAATTAAACTAATCAATGTAATAAAAAAAATCGATATATAGAAAACAAATTCTATTTATCGATTTTTTATCGTACAAAAGTAATTGCCCACATATATTAAAGTAGAGGTGATTATACTGCAAAATAACTCTTATAAATATAAAGTATGTGTCTATGCCATTTGTAAAAATGAAGAACAATTTGTCGATCGATGGGTTGATGCTTTAGAAGAGGCTGATGCTATATATGTATTAGATACGGGATCTTCTGATAATACCGTGCAAAAATTAAAAAAGAGAGGTGTAAATGTTAAAACGGAAATAATAGATCCATGGCGATTTGATGTAGCTAGAAATAAATCTTTAGATATGATACCTATCGATTATGATATTTGCTTTTGCCTAGATTTAGATGAAGTAGTAGAAAAGGGATGGCGAGAAGTAATAGAAAGATTATGGACTGATGATACAACAAGGTTATGCTATAACTACAATTGGCATCTTGGTGAAGATGGTAGACCTATAGTTAACTTTAATATTGAAAAAATCCATAGTCGAAATGACTATAAATGGACTCATCCTGTTCATGAAATTTTAACATATATAGGAAATAGTACCGAGAAAAAAATTACTACGCAAGAGATAACTGTTAATCATTATCCTGATGTAACTAAATCACGTAGCAGTTATTTACCCTTATTAGAATTATCCGTGCAAGAAGACCCCGATGATGATAGAAATATGCACTATTTGGGGCGAGAATATATGTATTATGGTAGATGGAATGATGCAATTGATACTCTAATACGCCATTTATCCTTACCTAAAGCGGTATGGAAAGATGAACGATGCGCTTCAATGCGATTTATTGCTAGATGTTATAAGAATTTAAAGCGTTATAATGAAGCTAAAATGTGGTTAGAGAAAGCCATTAATGAAGCCCCATACTTAAGAGACCCATACATGGAAATGGCTTTATTAGAATATGACCAAAAGAATTTTGTAGAAGTAGAAAAATATTGTCTACAAGCATTACAGATTACTTATCATCAAAAAACATATATTAATGAACCTTTTAGTTGGGATCATACAGTATATGATTTATTATCATTAAGCAGTTATTATCAAGGAAAAATAGAAGAATCACTTAAATATATCGACCAAGCGCTTAGTATTAGTCCTAATAATAAAAGACTACAAGAAAATAAAAAATTAATTTTACAAGAAATGAACAAATAAAATATCACCACTGTTAAAGATAGGCATACATTATACCAGGTGATAAATATGTACGATGCTATAAACTTAGGGTATTCGGTTAATGATTTAGAGCCATATATTGATGGAGAAACAATGATGGTTCACTATGGTCAGCTTTATATGAATTATTTAAATAATCTAAATAAATTATTACAAAAATATGATTTTAATTTTGAAATAGATAAAGAGATGATTGCTACTAATATTAATGCTTTTAAAGATGAAGACCGTAGTAATATTTTATATAATCTAGGAGGAGTATTAAATCATGAATTATATTTTCAAAACATGTCACCATCACTAAACAATAAACCAATGGGTTCTCTTAAAGAAGCGATTGATAAAAAGTATGGTAATTTTGATAACTTTAAGAAAGAGTTTATCGATCATGCTAAAAATATTAGGGGCTCAGGATATGTTTTTCTAGCCTTAAATCCTGAAGGAGAATTAGACATTATATCTTTAGCTAATCAAAATAGTCCTTATTTCTTTGGATGGACCCCAATCATGGCCATGGATGTATGGGAACATGCTTATTTCTTAAAAGATAAAGCTGATAAAGAAAAGTATTTTAATGATTTCTTTGAAGTAATTAATTTCCCTTATATTAATACGTTATATGAGGATAATAAAAAAGATTAATTAATAATTTAAAAAGATTATCTCCTAGATTTATAAAAGTAATAACTAAGTCAATAATGAATAAAAGTACTAGAATGATTGTAATCCATTTTGGTATTTTTTTTATTATTTTATTTAGAAAAGGAATAATAATATATATTAGTAATAAACTACAAATACCCCATAAGATACACATCCTTAAGGAAGTATAGCGACCAATATTAAAAGTCTCATAACTATAATCCCAGAATATTCTGCCAAATAGAAATTCAATTAAAAATCCGCCAATATATTCTAATGTTGCTACTAAGATAGCACTCATAATAAATAATAAAAAAGGTTGCCATTTTTTAGGTATCTTCCATTTTTCTAAGCTCAATTTAATAGTAATTATTAATAAAACACCTAAACCATATATAGGAGTCCAATATCCATATAAAATACCGCTATCAACATGGACATAGACAAAGTTTTCAATAATATGCCCTAAAATAGAAAAGATAAAAAAGATATTTAAATAGTACATAATCTTCACCATTATTAATATGTAAAGTTTGCTTTTATTTATACAAATAGTAATTGAATTTAAAATATAGTAAATTTATAATGATAGTAATAATATAAAGTGAGGTGCTTAATGAATAGTTTAGAGATAATGGAGAAAGCTACATCTTTTACTATGGGAAAGTATATGAATACTTATTATAATGTTGCAACTGAAAAGCATATTAGTTATAGTGAATTAGAAAAAAGAGCTATTGATTTTTCAGGTAAGGCGTTAATGAAAGTATTATATGCTAGTGATGGTATGTGTAAAGATTATACAAGAGAAGGAAACCTTCGTTATGATATGGCTCAATTAGGTGGTGATGCTATAAAATATGAGTTATTAAAAAATATTGTTAATGTAGCTATTTATCATAAAATTAATAATACTAAAATAGGTAATATCGATAAAAAAGAGTGGAAAGAAGATATGAGTGATGATGAAATAGCTGTGATGGTTTTTAATAACATAGTTGATGATGGAATTGACAAAGGATATAGCATATTGAATAATGAGAAGGTTTTAGAGAGTTGCTGTAGAACTTTTGCCAATTATAGGCGCAAGGGTAAAAAAGAGGTTCTAGATAATATTGCTAGTAATAATAATTTAGCATTAGAGATTAATCATGAGTTAGATTTATATTATGCTAGATATGGCAATTATTAGAAAATGTGTATTGCCGATATGTTAAAATTTGTTTCTCATTTTTTATAATTAATCTATAAAAAATGAAGAGTAATAATTGCTTTTTTGGACAAAAAGTGATACTATATTCAATAGTAAGGAGTGAGATAATGAAGTTAAAAAAGATTGGCATAATGTTATGCGTTGTCCTATTGTTAGTTGTAGGATGTGGTAAGAAAGAATTGACACCACAAGAAGTTTTTGATGAAGCTATTAAGAAGATGGAGACACTTGAAAATGCATCTTTTAAAATGAATGTTGAAGTAGCTGCTGTTAGTGAAGGTGAATCGCAAAGTATTTCCGTAGCTATTGATGGTAAGATCGATGACAAAAATAAAATGACAGATATGACTCTTGACCTTGATTTAGGAGGAATATCTATTGCTACTCAAGTTTATACTGAAGAAGTAGATGGTAATACTATTACTTATACTAAAGATGTAATGGGGGATGGATATACTAAAACTACTGAACCAACAGATTCATCTTTAGATGTTGATTTTAACGAAGTAGCAGACTTTTTCAATGGCAAAAGAGAAATAACAAAAGTTAAATCTGATATTGATAAATTAGATAAATATGAAGTTAAAATAACTAAAGATGATTTTCAAGAAATATTTGGGTCAGTAAGTGAAATCCTTGATGAGGATATGTCTGGTATAGAAATAAAGAATGATTTAGTTGCAGATATATATATTAATGAAGAAGGATACATGACTAAAGTAGTTATAGATATGAAAGATGTCATTGGGGAAATTGAAGGTGTAGAATATACTAAGTTATCATTAACTATTGAATTAACTGACATTAATAAAACTACTGTAACTATTCCAGATGATGTACGTAATAATGCTGTTGAAGAAGTTGCTGAAGATTACGATTATACCGAATAATACATCATTTTGAACATATTATAAAGATTAATACCTAACTAAAATTAGGTTTTTTCTTTTGTAGAAAAGAATAAAAAGGATTAAAAAAAGTTGAAAAGTATCAAAATGTATGATATATTAATTGTCGTTAAAGCAAGTGCGAAAGACGTAATTAAGGATATCTTAAAAGAGAGTCTAGATAGGTGAGAGTAGATAAGTAATACTTAATTAAGATCACTTTCAAGTTGCGATTTATGGATAAGATAAATACGGTTACGCGTTATAGTAACAAGATAGAATATTCTATGAATTAAGGTGGTACCACGATTAATATCGTCCTTATTGTATTCTATCTTTTTTATTTTAAAGGAGGATATTTATGAAATTTAGAGAATTATCAAAAGAAAATGTTCATACTTATGAAAGTAATATTAGTGAGTCTTGGAAAAAAATGCATATACTTGATAAGTGTATTAATCAAGGTAGCGATTATTTTGTCTTTTATGATGGGCCAGCTACTGCTAATGGAATGCCAGGTGTGCATCATATTTTAGCAAAACTATTAAAAGATGTTTTCTGTAAATATAAGACAATGAAAGGTTATAAAGTATTACGTAAAGTAGGTTGGGATACTCATGGCCTACCAGTTGAAGTTCAAGTTGAAAAAGAATTAGGATTTTCTGGTAAATTAGATATTGAGAAGTATGGTATTAAGGAATTTAATGAAAAATGCCGTGAATCAGTATGGAAAAACGAAGAGGCTTTTAGAAGGTTTACTGAAGAAATTGGTCAATTTATTGATTTGGAACATCCATATGTTACTTATGATAATAATTATATTGAAACAGAGTGGTGGATTTTAAAGAAGTTCTTTGATGCTGGACTAATTTATGATGGATTAAAAATTTTACCATATTGTCCAAGATGTGGTACAGGTTTAGCTAGTCATGAAGTAGCTCAAGGTTATAAAGAAATAAGTGTAAATACGGTTACGGTTCCTTTTAAAATGAAAGATGAAGATAATACTTATTTGTTGGTATGGACAACAACTCCATGGACTCTTTTATCTAACGTAGCGGCTTGTGTCAACCCAAATGAAAAATATGTAAAGTGTTTGTCAAAAGGACATAACTTTATTGTAGCAGAGAAGTTATCACATAAAATATTAGGTGATGAATTTGAAGTAGTAGAAGAATACTTGGGAAAAGATTTGGAATATAGAGAATATGAGCAATTATTACCTATCTTAAAAGTAAATAAAAAAGCTTTCTATATTACTTGTGCTGATTATGTAACGATGGAAGATGGTACTGGTATCGTTCATATTGCTCCTGCGTTTGGACAAGACGATTATGAAGTAGGTGTCAAGTACGATTTACCAATGTTAAATCCTGTCGATGAACAAGGATGTTATACTGAAGGTCCTTGGAAAGGAAGATTAGTAGTTGATCCAGATCTTGAAATAGAAATTATTAAATATTTAGCTAGTGAAGATAAATTATTTAAAAAGCAAAAAATGGAACATAATTATCCACATTGTTGGAGATGTAAAACGCCGCTTGTTTATTATTCAAAACCAAGTCTTTATATTAAAACAACTGCCTTCAAAGATAAAATTATTGCGGAGAATAAAAAAGTTCATTGGTATCCAGAATATGTTGGTGAAAAAAGATTTGGTAATTGGCTAGAGAATATGAACGATTGGGCTATATCTAGAAACAGATATTGGGGTACACCAATACCTTTATGGAGATGTTCTTGTGGCTATGATGAAATGATTGGCTCTAGAAAAGAGTTAGTGGAAAAAGCTATTGAAAATATTGATGAAAGTATAGAATTACATCGCCCTTATGTTGATGATATTCATATTAAATGCCCAAAATGTGGTCAAAAAATGGAAAGAGTAAAAGAGGTAATGGATTGTTGGTTTGATTCTGGTTCTATGCCTTTTGCACAATATCATTATCCATTTGAAAATGAAGACTTATTTGAAAAACAATTCCCAGCTGATTTTATTTCGGAAGGAATAGATCAAACTAGAGGGTGGTTCTATTCATTACTAGTAATATCCACTTTTGTCAAAGGATGTTCCCCATATAAAAATGTGTTAGTAAATGATTTAATTCTAGACAAGTATGGTCAAAAAATGCATAAAAGTAAGGGAAATGCTGTAGAACCATTTGGTATTATTGAAAAATATGGAGCTGATGCAACAAGGTTCTATATGTTAAATGCATCTCCTGTATGGACACCATTAAAATTCGATGAAGATGGTATTAAAGATATTAGTTCTAAATTCTTTAGTACTTTAAAAAATACTTATACTTTCTTCCAACTATATGCTAATACAGATAACTTAGATCCAAGAGAATTCCATGTTGATTATAACGATTTAGAAGAAATTGATAAGTGGTTATTATCAAAATACAATAAATTAGTGGAATATGTAACTTTATCAATGGAAGAGTATGATTTAAATAAAGTATGTAAGGCACTTAATGAGTTTGTAAATGAGGACTTATCTAACTGGTACATAAGACGTAATCGTAGAAGATTTTGGGCTAGTGAGTTAGATAATAGTAAAAAGGCGGTATATCAAACGACATACGAAGTATTAATTGGGGTTTGTAAATTAACAGCGCCTATCGCTCCATTTACTGTTGAAGAAATATATACTAATTTGACAGGAGAAGAAAGTGTTCATTTAGCTAGTTATCCAGAATGCGATAAGTCTAAGTTTAATGAAAAAATTGAACAAAGAATGGATTTAGTAAGAGATTTAATATCATTAGGAAGAAATGCTAGAGAAGATGTTAAAATTAAAGTAAGACAACCTATTAGTGAAGTAATACTTGATGGTAAATGTGAAAGTATTATTAAAGATTTAACCGATTTAATTAAAGAAGAATTAAATGTTAAAGAAGTAGTATTTGAAAATGACTTAAGTAAATATATGAACTTTAATGTAAAACCTAATTTTAAGGAAGTTGGTAAGGTTTTAGGACCAAAAATGAAGGCTTTCCAAGAAAGGTTATCTAATATTTCTCTAGAAGAAGTTAATAAATTAAAGAATGAAGAAAGTATTACTATAAAATTAGATGATGAAGACTTTACAGTAGAACCAAATATGGTTGATATAAGAGTTGAATCTAAAGAAGGATTTAATGCTTCAAGTGAAGGAAATAATTTCATTGTCTTAAATACAACATTAACTAAGGATTTGATTAATGAAGGTATTGCTAGGGAATTAGTAAGTAAAGTGCAAAACTTAAGAAAATCATATGATTTTGATATTTTAGATCGTATTGATATTCTTTATGAAGAAAATAGTGAATTTGAAGATGCCATCAAAGATTATATTGACTTTATTAAAAAAGAAACTTTATGTGATGATTTAGTAAAAGTAAATAACCTAAATGAAGTAACTAATTTAAATGGCTTAGATGTTAAATTTGATGTTAAGAAAAAATAATATAAATGCAAGGTAGGGATAAACTACCCTGCATTTTTTTAATATGTATTTACTTGTAAATAATAATTTGATTTTATATAATAGTAGTATAATAAGGTGTGATTTTAATGAAAGATGATGATATTTTATATGTATTACCATCAATAGCTATGTCCTTAGTTACCACGGCTACTAAAATGGTTAATACCCCTTTGATAGAATCACGTGATACTATAATTAAAAGTTACCATGAAGGATTAATTCATATAACGAGTGAGGATACTTGTGATGCTATAATGCAATCACAAGAGATGTATGCTTCAAGTAGATTTGCATCGTATGGGATTCATAAAAGATGTTTTTTCTTTGCAGGTATTCCTGACTTTGTTAATGTATGTCTAAACTGTCATCCTGAGCAAAAACTAACAGCAATCAGATTGAAACTACCTTATGAAAAACTAGCAGAGTTTGATTATAGAAGTGCTAATGATGGAGCTATATCATATAAAGGTAATTTAGATTTGCGTGATGCAGTAGTAGAAAAGGTTTACTTAGGCTTAAAAGAAAAAGAGGGAGAATTATATTACGATGAAATATCGGCTCAAGAATATGCTAATTATCAGTTGAATTTGTCGCCTAGTAAAACGAAAGTTGTTTCTAATAAATTAGCTTTTAAAGTTAGAGGCTTCATGGCAGGTTTAAGGAAAGACTTGGAACTAGTTATGAACTCTTTAAAAGATGAGAGTAGTGGCTTTAGATTATTAAAACGTGATTATGCGAGTGAAAATGCTGATTTATTTGAAAAAACGGAGGAGATACCTGTTGCAGAAATATTATCTGCTAGAAAAAGCGCGACTGTTTTAGATACAATGAGAAGTTATATAGTAACAGATAATAATCAAATAAATGAAATGAGTAGTGCTATTAAATTGTTTTCGGCTTTAAATAATCCTAACGAGCAGGTAAGTAAAGAAGATGTTAAAGGAGAATTGTTAAAAAGCTTTGTTATTAATAGATACCGAGATATAAATAATGGTAAAAGGTTTGAATTTGCAACTGATAGTAATATTACTCCAGAAATGAATGAAGAAGATATGTCTAGTGTCCTTTTTACTAATTTGGTTAATGGTGATATATCTAAATGTTATGAATTGTTAAATTATCCTACGGTTTTATTTGCAGCTTGTAAATCATTTGCCAAAAGTCAAACCGCATATGGATATCAAGAAGATGTAAGAGTATCGCACTTAACAAGTCAAATTGATGAATATAATAAGAATAATTTAAAACCCACTCAGGTGGAATATTAAAGGAAAAAATATTATTGGCTAAAAAGTTTTATAAGTAAAAAGATAATGTCTAGAATGGTACTTCAAGTGCACCATATGCTGTTTGGATAAGTTAAAGTAAGTAATTATCTTGTTAGATTGTCATATATTAAAATAGAAGAGATAAGTATGAGAAAAGTATTATTTGATATTGATCCTTATTCTTTTACAGGTAGTGCTTATTTAATTGGGATAATTTTAGCGAACGAACTTTCTTCAGATGAGCAAGGAAGCGTTGGTAATTGGTTACAATTAGTAGGACTTACCATTCAAACATATGCTTCCCAAGTTACAACTATATCCTCTAATACTAGTAGTGATGATTCTAATAAAGATAATAATGATGGTAAAACAATTGATGCTTTGCAAAAGACTATTGATACCATGAAAGATGAAATAGAAAAAATAAAAAAGATTTAATTACTAACTAATGTTAGTATTTTTTTCTTGCCAAAACCGATGGGGGGGGGGTATAATGATATATAGAATAAACTATATACGGAGATGGTAAGGGTGAAGAAAAAAATAGTAATAATCACATTAAGTGTATTAGTATTAATTATGGTAATAGGGTATTCTGTATTTAGTACTAATCTAAAGATAAATGGAACAGCTAATATTACATCTACTTGGAAAGTAGTATTTACTAAGATAGAAGAGGTAAGTAAAACGAGTGGGGTAACTATAACTAATAACCCTATAGCAAGTGGAACAAGTGTAACCTTTAATGTAGATTTTAAACTTCCAGGAGATGAAATAATATATAAAGTAACAGTAGCTAATCAAGGAACATTAGATGCCATTATTCAAAATATTGCATCCAGTGAATTAGGAAGTGATGCGATTAAGTTTAAGATAGATGGAATCAAGATAGGAGATAAACTAACTAAAAGTACAACAACTACTTTTAATATTACGATAAGTTATGATAGTAGTATTACTTCCCAACCAAGCCTAACGGATAATAAATTAACCTTAGATGTAACTTATGTTCAAGATTTAGGAAATAATATACCGAGTAGTGGTTTTGATATAACACCAATAAGATTATCAAGGAAAATATTACAAGATAATACACCACAGAGTGATACTAATATTGATTTTTCCAAAGTAAATAGCGATACCAATGGTAAAGGTTTATATTATACTAATAAGAATACAGAAGATGGGAAGACAACTTACTATTTTAGAGGAGCAGTCACCAACAATTATGTATATTTTGCAGGATACTATTGGCGAATAATAAGAATAAATGAAGATGGTAGTGTAAGAATTATATATCAAGGAACAACTCCTAATGCCACAGGAAGTAATGCAACCATAGGAACAAGTCCTTTTAATCGTAATCCTGGCGATAACTCTTTTATTGGTTATATGCATGGTAGGCCAACTACTTATATTGATGGCGCCTATAGTGCTTATGGCTTTGAATGGCCAATTATTACTGGAATGGTAAAGATGTCAAAAACATATTCATTTAATGAAAATACAGGTGAATATACTTTAACAGGTGATATAGTAGATGCCTATTATGATGAAGCTCATTATGGATATTATACATGTTATAGTCAAAGTACAACGTGTTATCATATGAGCAAATTATTGGAAGCAGTAAATATGTATCAAATAAGACTTGGAGAAAATCATGCTGGATATTGGTCAATCTCTTATGAAGAAGCTCATAAGAATGAGGTTGATTCTGATATAAAGAAATACTTAGAAGATTGGTATGAAAAGCATTTATTAAAATATGCCTCATATATAGCAGATACAGGCTTTTGTAATGATAGGACATTATATACTGGGGATGGTGTTGGAAGGAATACAACCTATTATGGTTCATCTGGGAGATTGTATAGTGATAATCATAGGGAACCTCAATTTACATGTCCAAAATCATCACATGATTTATTTACGGTAGATAACGATAAAGGAAACAAAATGGCTATTTATCCAATTGGTTTAATAACTAATGATGAAGCAGCGTATGCAGGAGGTGTATTTATGCAAGCAAATAATAGTTATTATTTATACACAGGAGCCCAATATTGGACCATGAGCCCCATCTCTTTCTATATTGGTTATTCGTGTGTTTATGATTGGCGTGTCATGTCAAATGGCGAACTCTACAGTGCATGCCTTTACCATGAACTCGGTGTGCGCCCCGTCATCAATCTCGCATCTAATGTGGAAATAACTTCTGGAAATGGTACAAGTACCTCACCTTACGTTGTAAAAACGAATTAAAAAAATTAAATTTTACTAAAATTGAATATTGAACTAAAAAGAGAATACAAATCTAATAATTGCCTAAAAGCAAAATTTAGATTTGTATTTTTTTGATGGTTTAAAATCATATTTTGGCCATTTTTCATTTCTTTTTTAGCGTGATATAGTGTTAGTGAAGGAGGAGATTAGACAATGAAAATTAGAGGTGAAATTTATCAAGAACTATATGAATTAGAAAAAGATAAAGACCAAGTATTCTCGATAAAAGAATTAAATAAAGGAGAAAAAGCAAGTCTATTATCAGATATTATGTTTAAAAGCATGTTTCAAAATGATGAGAGGATAAGATATTCATGTAGATTATTATCTCATTTATTAGATATGGAGTATAAAGAGTTATTAAGTAAGATAAAATTAGTGAAAAATGATGTAAATAAAAAATATAATACTGATAAAAATGAACGATGTGATTATGTAGCGGAGATAGATGGAAGCATAATAAATATAGAAATTAATAATAATAGTAGTGTTACTACTATGGAAAGAAATTTAGAATATGCTAGTAGACTATATGCTAAGAAGACAAAAGTAGGAACGAAGTATAGATATACCCAAACGATACAGTTTAATATCAATAATTTTGCTTTCAAAGGTAATGAAGATATAATAGATATATATTATATGCAAAATAAAAGATTGATAAAATTAACGAGTAAAATAATAATAGTAAATATATATGTACCAAAATTAAGGCAAAAGTATTATAATGAAGGTATAGATAGCTTAAATGAATTAGAGAGGTGCATATTAGCATTAATAGAACCTAATATAAAGTTATCAGAAGAATTGATAATGGGAGATAAGGTAATGGAAGACTATGTAAAAGAGGCCGTAGAGGTATGTAGTGAAGAGAGTTTTGGGGAATCATATGATAAAGAGGTAGCGTTACAAGAACAAGCAAGGAATGATGGGTATGAAGAAGGGACTTCTAATAGGACACGTGAAATAGCTTTATCCATGTTGAAAGAAAATATAGATGTTAATGTAATAGCTAAATGTACAGGCTTATCAATAGAAGAAATAAATAATCTATAATGATTTAAATACTTGTTAAATACTGACTAAAGTTAGTATTTTTTCTTTTGCTCAAACCATGGTAGATAGTAAAACTTAGTTTTTCCAATTGGTTAATATACTCAAATTATTTGATGCGATTATGACTAATTATTCAAACTAATTAAAATTATATTATTATTGGTAATTTTTACTTTGTAAAAAAATGTCATATTTGTTGCATTTTTGTCTTTTAGTGATTATAATAAATTTCATCTTTTGAAGGAGGGATTACATGATTAAAACAAATCTACCAGTACTTCTAATTCGTAATATGGTCTTGTTCCCTCATAGTGAAATACGCCTTGAATTTGAAAGCGATAATGATAAGAAATTATTGTCACTAGCGGAGTCTTATTATAATAGCAATATTTTAGTTGTTATTCCTAAAGATAGTTTAGAAATCGATCCTGATATTAGTGAATTACCTAAAATAGGTATTGTTGCTCAAATAAAAATGAAAATAGAAATGCCTAATGGAAAAACTAGAATTATTTTATCTGGTTTAAATAGGGCAAGAGTTCATGCTTATAATAAGGAAGATAATATCTATGAAGCTATGACTAGTAATGTTATTCCTGAAGAATTAGAATTAAAGGAAGAAATTGCTTATGCTAGAAGCCTAATGCGCCATGTTGAAGTTTATGTTCATGAAGTCCCTTATATGTCAAATACGGTTTTAGCGCAAGCATCAGGTATTAATGATATTGATAAATTAACGGATATTGTTACTTTGTTTTTACCAACTACCTATGAACGTAAATTAGAGTATTTGGAAGAGACTTCTTCAACTAGTAGGGTTAAAATGATTTTAGATGATATCAATCATGATATGGAAATATTAAAGTTAGAGAAACAAATTGAAGAAGAAGTTACAAAAGAATTAGATGACAGTCAAAAAGAATTTGTATTAAGAGAAAAAATTAGGGTTATCAAAGAAGAATTAGGGGATATTAACGATAAAGATAGTGAAGTAGACTCGATTAGAAGTCAAATAGATAAATTAAATTGTCCTTCTAAAGTCAAAAAAAGATTATATAATGAATTAGAGCGTTACTCTTCATGTAATCCAAATTCACCAGAACTTGGTATGATTAGGAGTTATATAGATTGGTTATTATGTTTACCTTGGGATAAGTTTACTAAAGATAACAATGATTTGAATAAAGTAAAAGAAATATTAGATAGTTCACATTATGCCTTAGACTCAGTTAAAGAACGTATTATTGAATATTTGGCTGTTAAACAGAATACAAATAACTTAAGAAGTCCAATTATTTGCTTAGTTGGTCCACCAGGAGTAGGTAAAACTACTCTTGCTAAGAGTATTGCCGATAGTCTTAAAAGGAAATGGACTAAAATATCTGTAGGTGGGGTAAATGATGAAGCAGAAATTGTAGGGCATCGTCGAACATATATTGGTGCTGCTCCAGGATTAATTATTCAAGGCATGAAAAAAGCTGGTACCTCTAATCCGGTCTTTATTATTGATGAAATTGATAAAATGACTAAAGATATTAAAGGCGACCCAGCATCTAGTTTATTAGAAGTATTAGATAAGGAACAAAACAAAAACTTTACTGATCATTATATAGAAGAAGAGTTCGATTTAAGTAATGTTATGTTTATTGCTACTGCCAATTATTTAGACCAAATACCTAATGAATTAAGAGATAGACTAGAAATTATTGAATTGTCATCTTATACTGAATACGAAAAATTTGATATTGCCAAGAAACATTTAATAAAGAAATTATTAAAAGAACATGGTCTAAAAGAGAATCAAATTGATTTTGATGATGAAGTCATCTTTACTATTATTAGAAACTATACTAAAGAAGCGGGAGTTCGTGATTTAGAAAGAGAGCTAGCTACTATTTTAAGAAAAATAGTTAAGGATATAATTGTTGACAAAAATAAGAAAATATACAAGATTAATAATAAGAATATAGAAAAATATTTAGGAAGTAAAAAATATTTTTATACTGATAATCCAGACAATTCTAGAATAGGAGTTGTTAATGGATTAGCGTATACTACTTTTGGTGGAGATATATTACCAATAGAAGTAACTACCTTTTCTGGTAAGGGGGAACTAATTTTAACAGGATCGCTTGGCGAAGTTATGAGGGAATCAGCAAGAATTGCTTTAAGTTATATTAAAGCCAATAGCAAAGATTATAAAATTAAAGATGATTACTTGGAAAATATTGATATTCATATTCATGTACCAGAAGGGGCGGTTCCTAAAGAGGGGCCTTCAGCAGGTGTAGCTATAACTACGGCCCTTCTTAGTACTTTTACTAATACTTTAATCCCTTCTAGCATTAGTATGACTGGTGAGATGACTTTAAGAGGTAGTGTTTTACCCATAGGTGGTGTAAAGGAAAAATTAATTGGAGCTCATAGGGCTAAAATAAAAACGGTTTTTTTGCCAAGACAAAATGAGAAAGATTTAGAGGAAGTTCCAATTGATGTAAAAAAAGAATTAAATATAGTTTATGTAGATAACTATATAGAAATATTTAATTATATAAAGAAAATGAAAGGAAGGAAAAATAATGGACAATGATTTATTAATACGTGAAGAAATACAAGGGGAAAGATTACTATTTGAAGAAAGGATGAATTATAGTGATAAAGAAAAGGAATTAATTAAAAATTCTGTTTATGCTAGACTAAAAGCAAGACCAAAAACCTATCCATGTTTAATATTTGGATATTTCCGAAAAATATTGGAAGTATGTGGTCAAGATAAATTTAAATATGATGATACGATTGATTCTGAAATTTTACAATATGCCATGTTAGAAGGGGCCAATAATAAGAAAAATATGAGAATGATGGAAGAGTCTTATGACTATTCTCTATATATTGCTGATGTTTGTTATGGATGCTGCAATGGAATGAATTATCCACAGATGGTGGCAAATAAAATATTAGATGTTATTGGTTTAAGAGCAGCTTTAGATGATAATAGGATTTATTCAAGTTTTTCATTTGCTAAACCAGAATTTTTTATAACTAATAATTTTTTATTAGTAAATTATCCAGATTTTTATAGTGATAGTGACATTGAACAATTAAAAAACATTGATAAGTATTGGGTTAGTAAAGATGTAGAAGCTAAAAGAGCGCGAAAAGTGATGAATAGGGCAATAAATGAGTGGAAACAAAAGAGGCAAGAAAAAGCAAAAGTTAAAACAATAGGTAAAAAATAAAAAAAAATACTAAAAAAATAATTTTTATGTGGTATACTGAATAAGTATAAATATAGGAGGATGTTATGTTAGCAGTAATTATTTTAGGATTTATTCAGGGTATAGCCGAGTTTTTACCAATTTCATCGAGTGCCCACTTAATTATTTTTAGAGATTTATTTGGAATAGGCTCTAATATCGGTAGTGATATTGCCATGAGTTTTGATATTGCACTTCATTTTGGTACTTTATTAGCCATTGGTATATTTTTCTTTAAAGATTTTATTACAATGATAAAGAATGGATTTACTAAAGGAATTCATGATGATAAAGGCAAGATAATGTGGTATATTATTGTAGCTACAATACCGGCTGCTATAATGGGTGTTTTGTTTGAAGATATTATTGAGAATGCGATTAGGAGTAATTTCATTTTAATAGCATTAGCATTAATTGTTATGGGTATTATTATTTATGCCGTAGATAAACATTTTAAGGCCCAAAAAGAAATCAAAGATTTAACTTTAAAAGATGCCTTTTTGATAGGGTGCAGCCAAGTTTTTGCCCTTATTCCAGGATTTTCTAGAAGTGGAACAACTATTGCTGCCGGAAGAGTTTTAAATTTGAAAAGAGAAGATGCCGCTAAATTTTCTTTCTATTTATCAGCACCAGTCGTATTAGGAGCAGTAGTGCTTGATTTAAAAGATAGCTTTTCGGCCATTTTAGATAATATATCTATATTTGCAGTAGGAATCCTAGTTTCATTTATTGTAGGAATTTTATGTATTAAGTTTTTAATGAAATATTTGAAAAAACATGACTTTAATGTTTTCATGTGGTACCGTTTGGCATTAGGAATTTTGGTAATTATTTGGACACTTATTTAGAATGGAGATATTATGGGACTATTTATTACACTAGTATTGGGACTATTTATTATAGTAGGAGCGATTATTACATTTGCAAGTAAAAACAATGATAGGTTTGTAGATTTTTCTATTAGCCTAGCTTTTTCTGTTATGATAATGTTAATATTAGTTGATTTAATTCCAGAAGTTAAAGGTATTTTCACTTCCCATTTTGGTATTGGTAAAGGCATTATATTAGCAGCTTTATCTATTCTTTTAGGTATTGCTCTATTAAAAATTTTAGATATTTTTATTCCTGATCATGATGGTAAAAAGAAAGAGGAATTAAACCATATTGGTTTGATTTCTAGTATAGCTTTAGTTTTACATAATATTATTGAAGGAATGGCTGTATATAATGCGGTTAATAGCTCGTTTAAAACGGGATTATTAATAAGTATAGGTGTAGGGCTTCATAATATTCCTTTAGGTATGGTTATTAGTTCTACTTTTTATAAAGCTAGTAATAATAAGAAGAAAGCTTGGACAGTTATTATATTAGTATCACTTTCTACTTTTATTGGAGGCTTTATAACTATGTTACTAGGGGGAGTTATTACAAGCGATATAGTAGAAGGTAGCTTGCTTGGAGTTACTTTGGGAATGTTAATTTATATTAGTATTTTTGAACTATTACCTAAGATTTGTGAAATGAAGAATAAAAAGAATGCTATTTGGGGAATATCACTAGGAATAGTATTAATTTTACTTACTTTATTGATATAAATTTTAATTTTTACTAAATTTAATAATTGAGGAGAAATAACTGATTCAAAATTGGAAAAGGTAGCAATAAAAATTCAATTTTGAGTCTTTTTTTGAAATAAAAACAGTAAATTGGTCATTTTTCTTTTTTATTTTACTGTGATATAGTTGAAAAAAAAGGAGAAAGATTATTATGGAATTTTTATTTTTATTATTAGGATTAATTAGTGGAGGCTTTATTTCTACTGTTATAATGGCTTTTTTGAAAATGGGTAAAACCAATTAAAAAATGTTTATTTCCTTTATTTTTATATTTAATTTTGTTATATATTATGTTATAATTCTTACTAGAATAGATAAGGGTTGATAATATGATAGGAAGTATTGTTAATATTGTTAATAACATTGTTACTGTAAAATTGGCAATTGATGTTACAACACAAACTAATTTGGTTAATATTCATGTTATTTTTGAAGATGGGGAGCAAAAAATTGTTGGAGAAATAGTGAATATTGATGTAGCTAATGCCAAGGTAACAATAGTGGGTGAAATTGTTAATAATTATTTTTTGCCAGGACTTAATAAAAAGCCTTCCTTTAAGTCAACTGTTAGAATTATTACAATGGAAGAACTTGCTTTAATATTAGGGGAACAACAAATTAAAGATAATAATCAAATTTATTTAGGGCAATCAACCGTTTATAATAATTATCGTATTAATGTAGGAGTTAACAGTTTCTTTAGCAATCATTTTGCTATATTAGGTAATACCGGTTCTGGAAAGAGCTTTACTGTAGCAAGACTTTTACAAAATATATTTACAAGTAATAATTATTTACCAGTCAATGCGAATATATTTATTTTTGATGCCTATGGTGAATATACCCAAGCTTTTTCTAAGATTAGTGAAATATCACCGGCTTTAAATTATAAAGTATACACGACGAACGCTAATGGTCAAGATGGAGAACTGTTAAAAATTCCTTTATGGTTATTAGGTATTGATGATGTTGCTTTATTGCTAGATGCTAGTGAACCGGCTCAATTACCGATTATTGAAAAAGCTTTGAAGTTAGTACCAATACTAAGAAATAGTGAATTAGCTAATGAGGATAATAGTAATGTTCTTAAATATCGTAATGATATTGTGGCTAGAGCTATTCTTGATATATTAAGAAGTGGTAAAGATTCCAGTAAAATAAGGGATCAAGTTATTGCTATATTGACAACATATCAAACGAGAGATTTAAATTTAGAGAGTAAAATAGTTCAACCTGGATATGTTAGAACATTAAGACAATGTTTATATGTTGATAAAACAGGGAAAATTCAAGAAATGGAACTAGTCGTTGACTTTATTTCATCATTCATAGTAGAGGGATTAGAGATACCTAATCCTAAAGGTGATGTTCCTTATACGTTAAAAGATTTGGAATTAGCTCTAGATTTTGCGTTAATATCTGAAGGAATACTAAAAAGTGATAAGGTATTTGATTATGCCAATATTTTAAGTGTAAGACTACATTCATTAATTAATAGTGATTATGCGGCTTTCTTTGATTACGATAATATGATTGATAAACAAAGCTATATTGCTAGTCTTCTCACTACTAATATGGGGGCTAAAGCACAAATAGTTAATTTTAATATTAATGATGTAGATGACCGTATGGCTAAAGCCATTACTAAGATTATATCAAAGATGGTTTTTGACTTTGCTACTACTTCGCCTGAACGTGGTAAATTTCCGTTCCACATTATTATAGAAGAAGCTCATCGCTATGTGCAAATGGATAGAGATGAACAATTACTTGGGTATAATATTTTTAATCGAATAACTAAAGAGGGAAGGAAGTATGGAGTTATTTTAGGACTTATTACCCAAAGACCTAGTGAATTAAGTGATACTTGTATCTCCCAATGTTCTAATTTCATTATCTTAAGGACATTGCATCCTAAAGATTTACTTTATATAAAAGAAATGGTTCCTAATATGAGTGAAGAATTAGTTTTGCAACTTAAAACTCTTCAACCAGGAAATGCTATGGCTTTTGGGTCAGCTTTTAAAGTCCCTGTTAGTGTAAAGATTGATAAACCTAATCCAGAACCGCTTAGTAGTAATAGTGATGTTAGTAGAATTTGGTATGGATAAAAAATATCTTTAAAAATAAAAAAAATTGTGTTACAATGTTAATGTATATAAGAAGTATAAAATGGAGGAAATCGTATGGCATTAGACAAATTTAAAAGTTTCTTTTCAGGTGGAGAAATTCAGGATACTGATGAAGTTTCATCTAAAGAGTATTATATTGAAGAACAACCACAAGATGATGGTGGAAATAGAATGATGCTTTTGGAACCACGCGCATATTCTGAAAGTCAACAAATTGCTGATTATTTAAAAGGTAAAAGTGCAGTAGTAGTTAATTTGAAAAGGGTAACACCTGATCAAGCTAAGAGAATAGTGGACTTTTTAAGTGGAACACTATATGCGATTGGCGGTGACTTGCAAAAACTTGGTGGCGGAATTTTCCTATGTACACCTAAAAATATTAATGTAGAAGGTACTATTTCTGATGATAGTAATCCAACTACCAATGGTGGAAAGGTGAATAAAGGAAAGAAACAAGATAAAGAAGAAGAGGATGAAGACGAGGCATTTAATTTTTAATTAGTAGTTGTTAGTAATGGGGTGACAAGATGGACAAGTTTCATTTGGAAGCTAATGGTTACAGTAGGAGTGAAGTAAATAAATTTATAGATGAAGTTATTGCTCATACTGAGACTATGATTAAAAGAGTAAAATCTCAACAGTTAGAAATAGATACTTTAAAAAAAGAAAATGAAAAATATAAAAAAGCTGATGAGACAATAAGGGGTTCAATGTATAAAGCTGAAGAGGCTAGTACTAATATTAAAAGACAAGCAATGGAAGAGGGCAAATTAATAATTGAAGATGCTAGGAAAAATGCTTCTCGTATTGTAAATGATGCTTTATTAAGAGCTGAAAAAATTGAACTTAAATCTGATACCCTAGAACGTAATATGCGAATTTTTAAAAAGAAATTAAAACTAGTAATTGAACAACAGTTAGCTGTTGTAGATGAAATAGAAGTATTAGACATTGATGATGAGTAATTAAAACGCCCAATTAAAGGCGTTTCTTTCAATATAAGGAGGAAATATGTATAATTATAAACTACTAGATGGTGAAGAGGTTATTCTAATAAGTGATAATAGCCTGTTAAAAAAAGATAATGATAATCTTAATATATCAACGATTTTAACCAATAAAAGATTAATTCTTTTAGACTATCCTAACCCAGTTAACAACTATGAAGAAGTCTTGAGAACTTCTAGAAACATGGATTGTATAAAACAAAAAGAAGAGTTATATAGTGTGTCTTTAGAACAAATTAAAACTATTTATCAAGAAGATAATTATGATAAATATATTCTTAATAATGGGGACTATTTTTTCTTAAATGATAAAGATATAAAAGAAAAAATTATAGAGTATATAAAATAAAACAAAAAAAGGTTACATCAGTAACCTTTTATGCTTCTACATTAAAATCTTTATATAGAGTTCTTTTTTCTTTAGCAGAAACTCTAACTTTAGTTCCATCGCTTAATCTTACTACTTGAAGATTTAATTTTTGCTTACGGTTTGTAGTATTTAAGGCATGAGATCTTTCTCTTGCTTTACAATTTGGTTTTCTATTTGATACATTAATTGCCATACTTTTCTCCTCCTTCAGTTAATAATACTTGCTTAATAACTTTATCACATTATTCGTTAATAGTCAAACAATATTTCAATTTTTCAATCAATAGACAAATATTTAGTGAAAATAACAATGTAAGGAAAAAAAGAAACAAAGTAATAAAACAGTATTTGCAAGTCCCTTTTTATTTGGAAATTTCTATATAAAAATGATGGTTTGTGGTACAATAAATATGAAAGAGGGTGATAATATGTTTACAAGATTATATGTAAAAACAAATTATTCCCTATTGTCTAGTTTAGTTACTATTGATGAGTTAATAAAATTGTGTGTTAGTAAGAATATCAGAGAAGTTGCAATTTGTGATAATGATATGATGGGTGTTATGCATTTCTATAAAGAATGTAAAAAAAATAATATAAAACCTATCATTGGGTTAGATTTAAACTATAATAACGGTCATATTTTATTATATGCGAAAGATTATAATGGATATAAGAGTTTAATTAAATTATCAACTATTAGTAATGGTAAAGCAATTACTATTAATGATTTACAAAAATATAATGTTAATTTAGTAGCTATTCTTCCATATAACGCCTTATTTTTATATGATGAAATAAAAGACATATATGATACTTTATATTTAGGATTTAGCAATACCAAGGAAGAGGAAGAAGTAAGAAAAATAAGTCAAAGATTCGTTTTTATTAATGAAATTTTATATTTGAAAAAAGGTGAGTCTAAATATTTAAAGTATCTTTATATGATTAGAGATAATAAAACAATTAGTAATAATGTCGATTTTGTCGATCATTATAATTATTTTTTAAATGATGAAGTCATTAATTTAAGTAGTAGTGATGGATTAAATAATACTAATGTTATTGCTGATATGTGTAACTTAGAATTTCCTAATTTAGGCAATTTATTACCTATTTATAATACACCTAATAATGATAGTGATAGTTATTTAAAAAGCCTTAGTCTTAAAGGATTAAATAAACGGTTCAATAATAATGTGCCTAATAATTATTTAGAAAGATTAATGTATGAGTTAGATACGATTAGCAGGATGGGTTTTTCTAACTATTTCTTGGTAGTATATGATTTTATTAGGTATGCTAAAGGGGAGAATATTTTAGTTGGTCCTGGAAGAGGAAGTGCAGCCGGTTCATTAGTTGCCTATTCATTAGGAATCACGGAGATTGACCCTATTCATTATGATTTGTTGTTTGAGCGTTTCTTAAATCCTGAACGTGTAACGATGCCTGATATTGATACCGATTTCCCAGATATTTATCGTGATCAAGTTATTGATTATGTAAAGGATAAGTATGGTGAAAAAAATGTTGCGGGTATTGTTACATTTGGAACGCTTGCATCTCGTCAAGCTATTCGCGATGTATCTAGGGTATTAAATATCAGTGCCCATGATGTCGATATTTTATGTAAACATATTCCACAAATTACGAAATTAACACTTAAAGATTTTTATCGTGAGGATGAATCTTTTAAAAATATTATTGATAGTGATGAGCGCCTTACTATGATGTATGAAATTGCCTCATTTATTGAAGGATTTCCAAGACATACATCGATGCATGCAGCAGGAATTGTCATGAGTAGACTAGAGCTTGATGAGGTTATACCTCTTGTCAAGAGCGGTGAAGATATGTATTTATCGGGTTATTCTATGGAATATTTGGAAGAACTTGGCCTTTTAAAAATGGACTTTTTGGGTCTTAAAAATTTAACAACCATTATGAATGTCATTAGTGATATTGAACGTAATGAAAAAGTTAAAATAGATTTTTCTAAAATACCATTAGATGATAAAGAAGCACTAGCAGTATTTACTAATGCTGATACTTCAGGCATCTTTCAATTTGAATCAGCAGGAATGCGTAATTTTTTGAGTAATTTACAACCAACAACCTTTGAAGACATTTTTGCTGCCATTGCCTTATTCCGCCCAGGACCCGCGGTAAATATTGACTCATATATTCGAAGAAAGCATGGCCAAGAAGAAATTGATTATATTGATCCAAGTTTAGAAAAAATATTAAAGCCAACTTATGGCATTATTGTCTACCAAGAACAAATAATGCAGATAGCAAGTATTATGGCCGGATACACTTTAGGTGAAGCCGATATTTTAAGACGCGCTATGAGCAAGAAAAAGAAGGATGTTTTAATTAGCGAAGAAGAAAAATTTATAAATGGTGCCCAAAAAAGAGGTTACACTTATGAAGTGGCTAAAAAAGTATATGATTTAATTCTTAACTTTGCTAACTATGGCTTTAACAGAGCACACTCTGTGGCGTATGCAATCATTGCTTATAAAATGGCTTATTTGAAAGCCAAATATCCTAAGTATTTCTTTAGTAATTTATTAACATCAGTTATTGGTAGTGAAACTAAAACGAAAGAATATATTAATGAAGCAAGGAGTAGAGGAATTAAGATTTTATTACCTGATATCAATTATAGTATGGGTTATTATACGGTTGAAAAGGAAGGTATTCGTTATCCATTATCCAATATCAAGAATATTGGTATTGTTACATGTAGAGAAATTATTCAAAATAGAAAAGAGCCTTTTACCGATATTTTTGACTGTATTTCGAAGATAACTACTAAAAACATATCGGAAAAAACTTTGGAAACGCTTATTCTTTCATCATGTTTTAGCTCTTTTGGCTATAATAATAATACTTTAATTCATAACTTAGATACCTTATTAAATTATGCTTCTCTTACTAAAGATTTAGATCCAACTCTTGTTATTAAACCTGAGATAGAAAAATTACCCGATTTTACCAAAGAAGTTTTAATGAGTAATGAGAAAAAATTATTTGGTTTTTATTTAAGTGAATATCCTACTACTATTTATAAAGGACAATATGAAGTTACGGAATTAAGTGATGTTTCCCAACATTTTAATAAAATTATTGATACTATTGCTTTAATTGATAAAATAAAAGTAATTGATACTAAAAATGGTGATAAAATGGCTTTCCTTTATGGAAGTGATGAAGTAACAATGATGGATTTTACTTTATTTCCTGATGTTTACCAAAATAATTTAGATATTAAGCCTGGTGATGTTCTACTAATAAGAGGAAGAGTAGAAAGACGTTTAAATAAATATCAAATAGTAGTGCAAAAGGTGAAAAAATTATCATAATTTGATATAATAAAAACAAGTAAATAATAAGGAGTCCAATATGAAACCTAAGATAAGTGTTATTGTACCGGTGTATAATGTCGAAGAGTATTTGCCAAAGTGTTTAGATAGTATTATTAACGAGACTTTTAAAGATATAGAGATTATTGTTATTAATGATGGAAGTAAAGATAATAGTGAAAAAATAATTGATCAATATAAGAAAAAAGATAAAAGAATTGTTGCCTTATCTAAAGAAAATGGTGGCCAAGGTAGTGCTAGAAACATGGGATTAAAGAAGGCAAGAGGCGAATATATTGTTTTTGTTGATAGTGATGATTGGATAGAAAAAGGCATGCTAGAGCATTTGTATAATGAAGCGATTAATAATGATAGTGATATTGTAGTATGTGATTTTTTTAAAGTAAATGGTAGTGTTAAAGAAAGACAAAGTTCTTTTGAAGTTCATGGAGACTCTTTAATTCAAGACTATATATTAAATATTTCAGGACCATGTTGGCAGTTAATAAAAAAGTCATTAATTATAGATAATGAATTATTTTTTCCACAAAATATAATTTATGAAGACTATGCTATTGTTCCTATTTATGCTTTATTTGCTAAAAAAATTAGTTATGTCAAAAAGGCTTATTATAATTACTTAATTAGGAGTAATTCGACTATGACCCAAAAGTTCAATAATAAATTTTATAATATTATTGATGCCTCGTATTACTTATTAGACAAATTAAAAACATATAATTATCCATATCGTGATGAATATGAATACTTGATTGTCAATAATCTACTAAGACAGACATATTTTAGGTTAAAAGATATTAAAGAAGCAAAAAAATTACTTAATGATGCAGCCTTATTTATAAAAGATAGTTATCCTAATTTTATGAACAATAAATATGTAAAATCACAGGGATTAAAATATAGAATTATTACTTATCTTATTTATAAAAAGAAATATAAACTATTAAAACTTATTCATAGTGTAGGAAAGTAGGTATTTATGAAGAAGAAAAAAATTTTATTTACAATTTGGACATATTCCTGGGGAGGGGGAGCTGAAAATATTTTAACTAATTTGGTTAATCATTTAGACCCTAATAAATATGATATTGATATTTTAGAATATTACCACTCAGATATAAAAAAAGAACCTATCAATGATAACATTAATTTATTACCTCCTATTATTGATAGTAAAACCTCTTCTAAATTGGAAAAGTTTTATAAAATGTTTTTAGTTAGACATTTTCCACAGATTTTGCGGAAAAAATATGCTAATAAGGACTATGATGTCGAAATTGCTTTTACCAAAATGATACCTTCTTTTTTACTAAATTATAATAAGAAAACAGTTATTTGGTTACATGGTGAGGTTAACGCTACTACGGATAGGAAAAAAGATCTTAAATTAGAAACTAAATGTTTTAAAAAAGCTTCTCGTATTGTCACTATCTCTAAACATAATAAGGAACTTTTAGAGCAAGAATATCCGTTTATTAAAGATAAAGATGTGTTAATTTATAATTCATTTGATTTTTCTCTTCTTGATTATAAAGCTAATTTAGAAAAACTAAAGGAGAGTAAAGTGCCAATATTACTTTGCTTATGTCGCCTTGATTGGGTAAAAAACCCCCTATTATTATTAGAGGTAGCTAAAAACTTAAAAGAGAAAAATATTCCTTTTAAATTACAATATGTGGGACATGGTGAGCTAATGGATGATTTAAAGGCCAAGACTAAAAAGATGCATCTTGAAGATTGTGTGGAGATACTAGGTTTTAAAGAAAATCCTTATCCATACATTAAAAATAGTACTTTATTAGTACAGACTTCACATTTTGAAGGATTTCCAACTATTTTTGCGGAATGTACCTATTTAGGTAAACCATTTGTATGTATGAATGTTGGTGGAGCATATGAATTATCTGATGATAATAAATGTGGTTTTGTTGTTAACAATATGAATGTAGAAGAGTTTACTAATAAAGTCATTACCTTATTACAAGATAAAAAACTTTATGACAAGTTTAGTAAACACGGAGTAAAAAATGTTCAAAGATTTACTATTGATAAGCAAATTAAGGCTTTTGATGAAATGATTAATGGATTAAAGTAGGTGAAAAAATGCGCCCTAAAGTAAGTGTTATAGTACCAGTATATAATGTCGAAGAGTATTTGCCAAAGTGCTTAGATAGTATTATCAACGGAACTTTTAAAGATATAGAGATTATTGTAGTTAATGATGGCAGTACTGATGGAAGTAGTAAGATATTAGAAGATTATAAGAAAAAAGATAAGCGAATAGTAGTTATTAATAAAGAAAATGGTGGTCTAGGTAGCGCTAGAAATAAAGGATTAGAAAAAGCAAGTGGGGAATATATTTCTTTTATTGATAGTGATGACTGGATAGATAAAGACATGTTAGAAAAGATGTATGATAAGGCTATTAGGGAAAAACTAGATATTATTGTGTGCAGCTATAAAAATATTTATTGTAATAAAGAAGAAATATATACTATACCTGATAAGATTATTAATGATACTATGCAACATAAAAATAGTCGTATTTTTAATACTTTTAGTGCTTGGTGTAAAATATATAAAAGAGACTTCGTATTGCAAAATAAAGTTAAGTTTGTAGAAGAAAAAATCTGGTATGAAGATTTTCCTTTTAGTGTTAAATTGTTATCTATGACCTCTAAAATAGGTATTATCAATGAACCTTTTTATAATTATTTGATTAGAAACAATTCTATTATGAATAATTCGAACATAATCAAAAATTTAGATCTCCTTGTGGCTTTTGATGATGTTAAAGCCTTTTTAGAAAAGAAGAATTGTTATCAAGAGTTTTATCATGAACTAGAATATTTAGCTATTGATAATATCTTAATATCTGGTATTACTAGAATTATTAGAGCAAGTGGTGATAAAAAGACCAAAAGGGAAGTAACAAATAAGTTTATAAGTTATCTTAAGGATAATTTTCCTAATTATAGAAATAATCCTTATTTAAATTATTTATCGCGAAATAGGAAAATTATATATAGATTAATTCTCTTAAAACAATATTGGATAGTGGCTTTAATCTTTAAAATTAAGTAAACATCTTGTTAGGTGTTTTTCTTTTTTTGGTAAAACTTGATAAAAATGGTAACTTATGCTAGAATATGACTCAATTATGGGGTGGTCATATGGATGTTATAGCTATTTCTAAGAAAAAATTTAGAGAATTAGAACCATTAAAACTATCTAAAATGGTGTTTAATACTGAAGGAATTATATATAATTTTAATTATCAAGGACAACCTAAAATATTAAAGACTTTGTTTCACAATAATGGTATTATTTTTGCTAACAAATTATATACTGTTGAGATGTTAGATACTTATCAAAAATATTTACCTAATAGTTTGTGTCGCCCTGATAGTCTAGTATCTGTTAATGGTGTAATTCAAGGTTTTACTATTCCTAAATTAGAGGCGGATAATTTAGTTGATGTTTTGAATGATAAAAATATATCTCCTAAAGAACATATTTATTATTTAAAAAAAGTAGGTGAACTATTAGATCAATTGAAATCGATTAGGAGGTATACACCTTTAAATAGTATTTTTCTAAATGATTTACATGAGTCTAATTTTTTAGTTGATCAAAATAAAAAGCAATTATATGTGATTGATTTAGATAGTTGTAAGATAGGTACTAATGTAGCTTTTCCTTCTAAATTTTTAACTCCTAAGGCCTTGCTTAATAATGCCCCTAATAAATATAAAATTAATAATGATGAAATGAATGTACCAGGATATGTAACAGCTGATGAAAATAGTGACTTATATTGTTATAATATTATGATTTTGAATTACTTATATGGGGATAATTTAAATAATTTTAATTTACAAGAATTTTACGAATATCTTAATTATTTGGAATATATAGGAGTACATAGGGACCTTACTAGTATATTTAGTCGTATTGTTGTTGGAGCTTCAAATAAGAACCCATCTAATTATTTAGATTTGCTAACTAATGAACAGATATATCGTGCAAAAAGTAGTGTGTATACTAGGGTCAAAAAATAAATAAAATTAAAAACATATTCTTTACATATAAATTAATAGGTGAAGAATATGTTTTTTAAAAGTATTGATAAGCGAATTAGGATTGTTTTATTAATTATCATTTTTATGTTTGTGGTTATCATTGGTAAAGTAGCATATGTTCAACTTGTTAATTATGAAAAGTTAAATGAATTAGCAGGTGACTTATGGAGTAGGGAACTACCTATTGCTGCTGATAGGGGGAGAATACTAGATAGAAATGGTGTTGTTCTTGCTGATAATATTACAACTACTAGCTTGGTTTTAATTCCTAATCAAATTACGGATAAAGAGAAGGCTTCTACTTTATTAGCAGAAATACTAGGTGTTACTAAGGAAGAAATGGATAAACATGTTTATAAGGAAACATCGATTGAAAGAGTCCACCCTGAAGGACGACAATTATCGTATGAAATAGCTGATAAAATTGATTCTTTAGAGTTAGATGGTGTGTATTTAGTCAAAGAATCTAAAAGGTATTATCCTTATGGTACTAGCCTATCACATGTTTTAGGTTATGTTGGTATTGATAATCAAGGGTTATCAGGTTTAGAGTTAGAATATGATAATTATTTAACGGGGGAAAATGGGGCGATTAAATATTTTTCGGATGCCAAAGGAAATAGTTTGGATATATCAGAAATATATGAGTCACCGCAATCAGGGATAGATATTCAGTTAACGATTGATTATAATATTCAAATGTCCGTAGAAAGGGAACTTAATAATGTAGTCGATATGTTTAATCCGGATATGGCTTTAGCGTTAGTTATGGACCCTAATAGTGGTGAAATATTAGCTATGAGTAGTCGCCCTACCTATGATTCTAATCATTATAAAGATTATTCCATGGAAGTATTAAGTAGAAATCTTCCTATTTGGGCTTCATATGAACCAGGATCTACTTTCAAAATTATTACGGCCTCAGCAGCAGTGGAAGAAGGAGTAATTGATTTAGAAAAAGATACTTTTTATGATTCTGGATCAGTTACCATTAGTGGGGCTAGAATTGGGTGTTGGAAAGCAGGAGGTCATGGACAGCAAACTTTTTTACAAGTGCTAGAAAACTCTTGTAACCCAGGATTTGTGAAAATGGGGCAATTATTAGGTAAAGAAAGATTATTTTCATACCTTGATTTATTTGGTTTCGGTAGTAAAACAGGAATCGATTTGAATGGAGAAGGGAAAGGTATTATTTTCCCACTAGATAAAGTAGGGGAATTGGAACTTGCTACTACAGCTTTTGGCCAGGGAGTAAGTGTAACGCCTATTCACCTTACTGTCTAGTAAATGATACCATGGATAGCTATAATACGGAATTAATAAGATTAATTCAACAAAATAAACTAGAAATAATTACGAGATGATATTATGCGATTGCTCATTATGATTATTATAAATATCAATTAAAATCTAAAAACAGTGTTTTTAATCATTCTAGAGCACTTTATTTTGATATGGCTGTAATGGTAGTAAAGCAGTTTTCTATACATTTTACATAAAAAAACATTATTTTCGTACATTTTGCACGAAAATAATAAAAAAAATATGTATTTTTTGCTCAAAATATGGTAAAATTTATATGTAGAGAGGAAAAGGTTATGTATAGGAAAATAGAAGAAGAGTTGAAAAAGTGGAAAGAAGATTATAAAATGCCACTTATGTTAGTAGGGGCAAGGCAAACTGGAAAAACTTATATATTAGAAAATTTTTGTAAAAAAAATTTTAATAATTATATTTATATCAACTTAGATAAAGAAGAAAATATTAAAGAAATTTTTGAAGAGACAATCAACCCAGAAACTATAATCGAGAAAATAGAAATTGTAAAAAATGTTATCATCAATCCTTTGGATACCATAATTTTTTTTGATGAAATTCAAGTGAGTGAAAGAGCTATAACATCTTTAAAATATTTTTGTGAGAGCGATGAGCCATACAAAATAGTTTGTGCCGGTTCACTTTTAGGGGTCAAAATCAATAGATTTAAGTCATCATTTCCAGTTGGAAAAGTAACAATTAAGTATTTATACCCAATGGATTTTGAAGAATATTTAATTGCTTTAGGAGAAGATAAACTAATTAGTGAAATTAAGACCCACTATGAATCTAATGAAACATTAATGCATCCAATTCATGAAAAAGCTCTTGATTTATATAAGAAGTATTTAGTATTAGGTGGCATGCCTGTTATGATTAATAACTTTATTACAAGCAATTATAATATTGCTCATGTTAATTTTGAACTTCAGGAGCAAATTATTACTTCATATCTAGCAGATATGAATAAATATACAGAAAATAGTGAAGGGATTAAAAATGGTCAGATATATAATGCTATACCTAAAGAATTAGCAAGGGCTAATAATACATTCAAATATAGCATTGTGGATAAAGATGCAAGAAAAGTAAGATATGAAAATAGCTTAGATTGGTTGCTTGCTAGTAATATGGTATTAAAATGTGATTTAACAGATAAAAATGATTCGCCATTAAAGGCTTTTGTTAATTCTAATAAGTTTAAAATTTATTTAAGTGATCCAGGACTTTTAAGAAGCTTATCTAATTTAGATTATAGTGAGATAATTTTAGATAAAAACGAAATGTATAAAGGGGTACTTACTGAGAACTATGTAGCGTGCTCATTATATTCTAAATCAAAAGAATTATATTATTATAATTTTGATAAATATGAAATAGATTTCTTAGTCAAAATAGATGGTGATATCATTCCGATAGAAGTTAAAAGTGGGAGAAGGACTAATAGCAAAAGTTTAAATGAATATATAAAAAAATATAAACCAAAGTACAGTATTAGGATATCTTCTAAAAATTTTGGCTTTGAAAATAATATAAAATCAGTACCATTATATGCGGTATTTTGTATAAATAAGTAATAGAAGTAAAGGAAGTGGTTGTATGAATGATGTAGAAAAATTAATTAAAGATACCTTTTTAAATACTAATAATAAGAAAATAAAAACAGAATCATTAACTGAATATTTAACTAGCCTAGAAAAAAAAGAATTAACTCTGTTTGCGATTACGCAAATTTTTGTTGATGCAGATTATTATAATTTGTATAAAGTAAAGAACCTAAGCAATAGACCAAAAAAGTATATTATTGATTACATAAGTAATAACTTGGATAAAATATTAGAAAGCTATATAAAAATTATTATGACTTCTGAAATAAATCAATTAAAATTAGTTATCAAGAACATTAATAAGGAAGTTAAATTTGGGCATCCGCCTATTTCAATTCATTTGATTGATATATTAAAGAAGTTTTCCCTTGCTAAAGTTTATTATGATAAAAAAGCGGATAGTTTAAGATTTTTTATGCCAAAAGAATATATAAAAATTTTTAATAACAGCTTTAATAATAAAAAATTATTAGAAGAAAACAAGTATAATAATAATGTATATAGCTATGCTGAGTCAGTAATAAATACATATGGGATTGTAACTTTTGACAAATTACATGAATTATTTGAACGTCAGATGTTTAAAATAGATAAAAATAAACTTCAACACGTTATCGCCTCTATGTCCCTATGTCAAGAAATGTATACGTATCAATATGATGATGAAATATTACTTTGTAATTTGGAATTTTATGATGAAGATAAAGCCATAGACTTTTATGAAAATCAGAAGAAGGATTATAAAAAATATAGTAAAGAAGATTATAAAAAAATCTCTAGTTGCCAATATGTTGAAGGGTTAAAGTCATATAAAAAGTTTATTAATTATTTATGTACAAATTATGAAGGTATAGCTGAGGATATAAATTATATCAACGAATTTATTATAGATGATTATATTAGTTTTGCTCAAATATCCTTGACTGATGCTGATTATGCTTTTAGAAATAATATAGTTCGTATGTTTGAAGTAGATAATGATGATGTAGAGATTTTATTAAAATTAATGAAAGATATATTTAATGAATATCCTAAATGGATTAAACGTGGTCATGTATAATAAAACAAAAAAATTGCTAAGAACTAAATGTTCTTTTTTTCTTTTTAAATAAATAAACTTAAAAGGGGTGCAAATACATGGCTACTACTAACGTTAAATCTAAAATGATAGAATTAGAAATTAGTATTAAATTATTAGAATATTTAAAAAGAAAAGCTACTATTGAAGATAATATGTATAATTATGTAGTTAATAAATTAATTAGGAAGATAGAATTAGAGAAAAATAAGAATTATATGAGTGATTAGGGGGTACTTTAGTGGACTTATATACAGTTAGGAATAATATAATGAAAGGTGTTCCATTACAAGAATTAAATTTAAGAGTATGCTTTTATGCAAGAGTATCAACTGATAAAGATGAACAATTACATTCTTTAGCTAACCAAATATCTTTCTTTAATGATTATATTAGTAAAGTTCCTAACTGGGAATTTATAGGTTCATATATTGATGAAGGAATATCAGGTACTGGGGTTAAAAAACGTGAAGAATTTTTAAGAATGGTTGATGATGCAAAAAGACATAAATTTGATTTGATACTAACAAAAGAAATATCAAGATTTTCAAGAAGTACATTAGATAGTATTATGTACACACAAGAACTTTTAGCTAATGGAGTTGGTGTGTATTTTCTAAATGATAATATTAATACCATATTACCTGATTCTGAACTTAGACTTACAATGATGTCTTCCATTGCTCAAGACGAAGTTAGAAGACTATCAGAAAGAGTTTCGTTTGGTATGAAAAGAAGTATTGACAATGGTGTGGTACTTGGATGTTCTAATATTTATGGTTATGTAAAAGATAAAGGAAAATTAGTTATAGATGAAGCCCAAGCAGAAATGATTAAGATAATATTTGATAGATACGCTAATACTACTGATGGTTTATCTAAGGTATCAAAATATTTATATAATTTAGGATATAAAAGTAGAACTGGTAAAAGAATAGATACAACAATACTTACTAGGATTATAGAAAATCCAAAATATAAAGGATATTATTGTGGTCATAAATCCAAAGTATTAGATTATCGTACTAAACAAAAGAAAAGATTAAATGAATCTGATTGGATTATTTATAAGGATGAGATATCAGTTCCACCAATAGTATCAAAAGAACTATGGGAAAGAGCTAATTCTAAGTTGAAACAAAGACAAGATAGTTTTACTAATCGTGCAGTTAATAAAGCAATATTTCAAAATAGATATACTTATTCAGGTAAGATTTATTGTGGTTGTCATAATGTAACGTATCATAGATCAAGTGCT